>JAYSFH010000674.1:0-2479 GCA_041913405.1 Dongia sp.
GGGCCATCGAGGCGCGCAGGATCGTCACGGTCGCGAAGCGCTGCGACAGACGGGCGGCGAGCAGCGCGCCCGCCAGGTAGCCCGCCAGATTGGCGGCGCCGAGATAGGCCGCGTCGGCGGGATCGAACCATCCCGCCGCGATGATCGCCGGCAGCAGCGGCGCGTAGGCGAAGCGCGCGAAGCCGATCCCGACCAGGCTGCCGGAGAGGCCGGCCAGGATGGGACGCCACTCCGTGCGCGCGGGGAAATTGGACATGGCCTCCTCAATTTATGGGCCGGGAGCCGTGGTTGAACGGCTCCCGGCTTGTTGCGTCAAGCTTTGCTTGCGGCGCGGCGCCGCCGCAGCTCCGGCGTCGGCAATCCGCCCCAGCCCCAGTTCTCCAGCTCGACCTCCTCGATCACGACGAAGGTGGAGTCGAGCGGCTTGTTCAGGACGTCGAGCAGAAGCTCGCTGACGCCCGCAATCAGCTTGGCCTTCTCCTCGGCGGTCACAGACTTGGCGCCCGGCGTCGGGCTTTCGCGGGTGACCTGGATGTTCACGATCGGCATGGCACGTTCTCCTGTTTCTAGGTTCTCAGTTGCCGGCCGACTGGCCGCCATCGACATGCAGGATCTCGCCGGTCACGAAGGGCGCGGATTCGAGATAGAGCACCGCATCGGTGATGTCCTTGACCTCGCCCAGGTGCTTCACCGGATGCAGGTCGGCGAGGAAGTCGAGGGTCTCCGGCGCGTGCATCGGCGTCTTGATGACGCCCGGCGAGACCGCGTTCACACGCACACCCTTGGCGGCATATTCGATCGCCAGTGCCTTGGTCGCGGAATTGATGCCGCCCTTGGTCAGGTTGGCGAGTGCGGTCGGGACCTTGGCGGTCGCCTGGTCGGTGAGGCTGGTGGTGATGCTGACGATATGGCCGGAGCCCTGCTTCAGCATCTCCCTGGCGGCGCGCTGGGTGATGTGGAAAAAGCCGGCGACATTGGTCGCGATCTTCGCATTGAAGTCCTCGGCGGTGTATTCGGTGAAGGGCTTGCTGATGAAGACGCCGGCATTGTTGACCAGGGTATCGACGCGGCCGAAGCGTGCAATCGCGGTGCCGACCACCGCTTCCGCGGTCTTCGGATCGGCGATGTCGCCGGCGACGGCGACCACGTCGTTGTCGTTGGTCGGCTTGATGTTGCGCGAGGTCGCCACCACGCGGTAGCCGCGGTCGCGATAGGCCTTCACCAGACCGGCGCCGATGCCCTGCGAGGCCCCGGTGATGATCGCGACTTTCTTTTCGTTGCTCATGGATTCTCTCCTGGTTTCCGCCGGCTGCAGGATTGCGCCGGCTGATGGGGAGAGAATTGCGCATTCCGCCACCCGGCAGAATTGGCGACAAACGGCAGTCACTCTTCCGGATTTCGGAAGAATAGCTCAGGATTTCAGGGCCAGCGCTTCGGCGGAAAGCCGAGTGAAATCAGACCTTAAGCGGGGTGCGGCGAAGTCGATGAAGGCCCGGACCTTGGGCATCAGCTGGCGACCCTCCGGCATGACCAGATGGACCGGCCGGGCCGGCGGCTCGGCCTCGCGCAGCACCAGCTTCAGGGAGCCATCCTTGACCCGCTCGGCCACGTGATAGGTGAGCAGCCGGGTGACGCCGATTCCGTCCACCGCGGCGCCGAGCGCGCGGCGCACGCTGTTGACGATCAGCCGCGGCTTGAAATGCACGGCGCGCGGCACCGTGCTGCCCTGGGCCGGCGGGAACACCCAGCGGTCGCGGCCCTCGTCGCCGGTGGTGATGATGCGATGCTGGGCGAGATCCGCCGGCTGTTGGATGCGCGGGTGCTGGGCGAGATAGCGCGGCGATGCGACCACCACCTGCTTCACGTCGCCGCCGATCCGGATTGCGACCAGGCTGGAATCCGGCAGATCGAGAATCCGCAGCGCGATGTCGATCCCCTCCTCGATCAGATTGGCGGCGCGGTTGAGCAGGACCAGATTGACCGAGAGCGCCGGATAGGCCTCGAGGAAGGCGTCGATCACCGGGCGCAGCACCTCCTCGCCACCGATCGGCGGCGCGGTGATGGTGAGGGTGCCGGTCGGCGCCGCATGCTCGCCGGCGGCGGCGAGGTCGGCGGTCTCGAGCTCGGCCAGCACGCGGCGGCAAGCCTCGGCATAGCCCTGGCCGATCTCGCTCAACTTCAAGGTCCGGGTCGTGCGGTGCAGCAGCTCGGCGCCGACGTGATTCTCCAGAAAGGCGATGGCCCGGCTGACCGCGGCCGGCGAGCGCCCCAGCCGCCGCCCCGCACCGGCGAGGCTGCCCTCGTCCAGGGCGGCGACGAAGACCTTCATCGCCTCGATGCGGTCCATCGAAGCGTCAATGCCACCTGTCGCCGACCGCCTGCTTCTTGCGGGCGATGAAATCCTGCAGCGCTTCGTCGATCGCCGGGTCGATCGGCGGCGCTTCGTAGCTGCGGAGCATGGCCTTGCACTTCTCATGCG
>JAYSFH010000675.1:0-2456 GCA_041913405.1 Dongia sp.
CGACCACCAGTCCGGCAGGTTGTAGATCTCCTGCGCATCGGTGAAATAGATCAGCAGCGCGTAGTAGATGCTGGACGTCGCGATGGTGACGATGATCGAGACCACCCGCAGGTGATAGGTCAGCAGCGCATTGATGCAACCCATCGCGATGCCGAGCAGGAGGGCCAGGCCCAGCGCCGGCACTGCGGGCACATTGTGGTTCACGATCAGGCTGGCGGCGAGGTACTGCGCGGCCGACGCGGTGGCGGTGAAAGAGATGTCAATACCGCCCGCGACCAGCACCACGAAGACGCCCGCCGCCAGAATCGTGGTCACCGCATAGGCCTCCACCAGGTCGACCAGGTTGGGCACGGTCAGGAAATAGGGCGAGGACAGCGAGAGCACGATCGCCGTGATGACGATGGCGGCGCCGAGCGCCGCCTCGGTCTTGCCGAACACGAGTTGCAGCGGCTTAGGCATAGAGCGCCTCCGCGAGCTGGTGCTCACTCTCCTGGCCGGGCACGAAGCTGCCGGCGATCCGGCCTTCGCGCATATGCAGGATCCGGTCGGCGTTGAAATAGACCTCCGGCACTTCGTCGGAGATCAGCAGGATCGCGACGCCGCGCTCAGCGAGCTGCCGCACCACGTCGTAGATTCCCTGCTTGTTGCGGATATCGACGCCCACGGTGGGGCTGTCGAGGATCAGCACCTTGGGATCGGTCGCCAGCCACTTCGCCAGGACCACCCGCTGCTGGTTCCCGCCTGACAAGGTCTGCACCGGTGCATCGACATGGGCGGCGCGGATCCCCAGCCGCTCGACCCAGCTCTGCGCCATGCGGCCGCGATCGCCCGGCGAGACCAGGCCGAATTTCCCGGTGAGCGCGCCGAGCACGGTCACCGAGACATTGTCGGCGATCGATTGCCGCAGGTTGAGGCCGAGCGACAGCCGGTCCTCCGAGACATAGGCGATTCCGGCCGCGACCGCGTCCTGGTTCGAACGCAGCGTCGTGGGCGTCCCGTTGACCAGGATCTCGCCGCTCTCCAGCGGCGTCATGCCGAACAAGGACAGCGCCAGCTCCGTGCGCCCGGCGCCGAGCAGGCCGATCAGCCCGAGGATTTCGCCAGGATGCAGCGCGAAGGAGACGTCGGAGAACTCACCGGCGCGCGCCGCGTTGCGGACCTCCAGGGTCGGCGTCGCCGCATCGCGGCTCCGCGCCTGCACCTTGTGCTCGATCCGGCTGCCGGTCATCAGCTCGGCCAGGCGGTGGTCGTCGATCTCGGCGGCGGGGTAGGTGCCGACGAGTCTCCCGTCGCGCAGGATGGTGACGCGCTCGGCGATCTCCACCACCTCTTCCAGCCGATGGCTGACGAAGACGACGGCGACGCCTTGTTCCTTCAGCCGGCGCACGCTGGCCAGCAGCAGATCGACCTCGTGGCGGGTCAGGGAGGCGGTCGGCTCGTCCATGAACAGCAGCCGTGCGTTGGCGGCGAGGCCCCGGCAGATCGCCACGATCTGCCGCTGTGCCACCGGCAGGTCGCCGACCCTCGCGTCCAGCGGCAGATGCGCATCCAAGCGGGCGAGGGCGGCCATCGCAGTCTCGCGCATCGCCGCGCGCGGCGGCGGCTTCAACGCCGCGCCGAGCTCGAGGTCGATCGCGATATTCTCCAGCACGGTCAAGTTGGGGAACAGCGAGAGATCCTGGAAGATCACCTGGATGCCCAGCGCCTTGGCCTGCTGCGGAGTCAGGCGCTCATGCGTCACGCCGTCGATGCTGATGCTGCCCCCGGCATCCGGCGCATGCACGCCCGCCAGAATCTTGATCAGCGTGGATTTGCCGGAGCCGTTCTCGCCGACCAGGCAATGCACCTCGCCCGCCTCGACCGTCCAGTCTATGGCGTCCAGCGCTCTTGTGCCGCCGAAGCTCTTGCTGATGCCGGAGAGTGCCAGGAACATCCGAACCCACCATATGACGCAACTGCGCCCGCCCCATCCCGGAGCGGGCGCAGCCTCGTCGTCGCTCCGATCAGATGATCTTAGCCCACTCGTCGATGGTCTGGGGATTGAGATCGATCTGCTTGTTGGCGCGGATCACCTTGGTCTCGGCGTTGACCTGGCAGGGCCCCATGCCCGGAATGTCCACGCCGTCCTTGATCTCGCCGCCTTCCGCCAGGACCTTGCCGAGTGCCACCAGGGCATAGCCGGAATCGACCGGATTCCAGAGGTAGCCGCGGGTGATCGCACCCGCCTTCATCAGCTTCACGCCCTGGCTGGGGATGAACGGCCCGACCACGGTCACCTTGCCGATCTTCTCGCGATCCGCCACCGCCTGGCCGGCGCCGATCGGGCCGTTGGCGCCGAAAATGAGGAAGCCCTTGAGGTCCGGGTTGGCGCGCATCTGGTCGACCGCGGTCTTGTAGGAGTCTTCCACGCTGTTGGAGACGCCGAAGCGGTCGCCGACCTGTTGCATCTTCGGATA
>JAYSFH010000676.1:0-1017 GCA_041913405.1 Dongia sp.
GCAGGCGTGTTCGTGGATCAGCATCATTTCGGCAAAGGCCGAGAGGTTGAGCATTTGCGCAACTGGGCTGCCATCCTGACGCGACAGGCGCGGCTCAGCACCGGGAGCGCGGCGGGTGTCGCCACCCAGGCACAGCGCCATGCGTCCGGTGACGCAGAATTCGCAGTGGCCGCAGAAGGCCGAGAGGCACGTCACGACGGCATCGCCCGGCTTGACCGTGCGCACTTCGCTGCCGACCGCCTCGACGATCCCGGCAGCTTCGTGGCCCGGCACGGCGGGAAGCGCGTGGGGATAGGTGCCTTCAATGAAATGGAGGTCGGAATGGCAAAGACCACAGGCCGCGGTGCGGATCAGCACCTCGTGCGGGCCGGGCTTGCTGATCTGGAGATTCTCGATCTCCAGCGGCTTGTGCGGTTCGACCAGGACTGCGGCTTTCATTCGTCTTCTCCCTAAAACCTCCCCTCCCATTCCTGGGAGGGGAGTTTATCGCGCGCCGTCCGCAAGCGGTCGGCGCAGTTCAATCAGCGCGCTACGCCGAGATCGCCCGAGGTCGGGCCGCTCTCCGGCTGCGGCGCATACTTGCCGAACTCGATGCGTGCGATCGAGCGGTTGTGGACTTCGTCCGGACCGTCGGCAATGCGCAGGGTGCGCTGGCCGGCGTACATCTTGGCGAGGCCGAAGTCTTCCGACACGCCGCCGCCACCATGGGCCTGGATCGCATCGTCGATGATCTTCAGCGCCATGTTCGGAGCCTTGACCTTGATCATCGCGATCTCGGCCTGGGCGGCCTTGTTGCCGACCTTGTCCATCATGTCCGCGGCCTTGAGGCAGAGCAGGCGCGAGCATTCGATTTCGATGCGGGCTTCAGCAATGCGCTGTTCCCAGATCGAGTGGCTGCTGATCGGCTTGCCGAAGGCGATGCGGCTGTTCAGGCGCTTGACCATCCGCGACAGCGCTTCTTCGGCCACGCCGATGGTGCGCATGCAGTGATGGATGCGGCCCGGCCCGAGGCGGCCC
>JAYSFH010000676.1:1072-2441 GCA_041913405.1 Dongia sp.
GTTGCTGGCCGGAATGCGGACGTTGTTGAGCTTGATTTCCATGTGGCCATGCGGCGCATCGTCATAGCCGAAGACCGGCAGGTGACGGACGATCTCGACGCCCGGAGCATCCAGTTCCATCAGCACCATCGACTGCTGCTGGTGCTTCTTCGCCTCGAAGTCGGTCTTGCCCATCACGATCGCGACCTTGCAGCGCGGATCGCCCGCACCCGACGACCACCACTTGGTGCCGTTGATCACGTATTCGTCGCCTTCGCGGCGGATCGAGCATTCGACGTTGGTGGCATCGGACGAAGCAACCTGCGGCTCGGTCATCAGGAAGGCCGAACGGATTTCGCCGTTCATCAGCGGCTTCAGCCACTGTTCCTTCTGCTCACGCGTGCCATAGCGGTGCAGCACTTCCATGTTGCCGGTGTCCGGTGCGGAGCAGTTGAACACTTCCGAAGCCCAGCCCACGCGGCCCATTTCCTCGGCGCAGAGCGCGTATTCGAGGTTGGTCAGGCCCGGACCGTCGAATTCGAAGGTGTCATCGACGTGGGTGCGGCCCGACTGCGGCGGCATGAACAGGTTCCAGATGCCCTGGGCCTTGGCGCGGGCCTTTTCCTCTTCAACGACCTGAAGAACCTTCCAGCGCTCGCCTTCGGCGTCCTGCTTCTTGTAGTCGCCTTGGCGGGGACGGACATTGGCCTCAATGAATTCGCGGACGCGGTCGCGCCAGTAGACTTGCCGTTCGGTGGGATCGAAATCCATCGGTTCTTCCTTTCCTGATACTGTCGAATCTCGCGAGCGTTCCTGCCACGCGGCAGGCCGCCCGCCAAGGGTGAATTAATCGTGCGGTTAATGCGTCAGGCTATGGATGCATTCCCTCCGCATCGGGGTTTGAACGAGCCGCCGCCAAGGCCGCCAGCCGCGCCTCGTGATCGGCGCGGGTGATCGGGAATCGGCGAATGACCAGCGCAACACAGACCGCAAAGACCGCGACCGCCATGGCATAAGTCAAAGACAGTGTATCGATCACTTCGCTTGGGACCAGTCCCGGCTTGGCCTTTTCCGGCATTCCGGCAAAGGCGAGCAGCTGGCCCGTGGTAAAAATGCCCAGGCCAGTGGCGCACTTGGTCATGAACATGTTGCCGGCAAAGAACGCGCCTTCGCTGCGCCGCCCGGTCCGTTCTTCCGAAGCCTCGACCACGTCGGCGACCATCGAGCTGGCCGAGATCATCGCCGAGACGCTGAACACGTTGGAAAGGAAGAACAGCGCGAACAGCGGCCAGGTCGATTCCGGCGTGCCCACCTGCGGCCAGAGCCCCGCGGCGCGGAGCAGGAACGGACTGATCCAGAACCCCGCTCCAATCAGCGCGGCGAAGACCGC
>JAYSFH010000677.1:0-2440 GCA_041913405.1 Dongia sp.
GCTGCTCTACCAACTGAGCTATGCGCCCGGATCCGATCCGGAAAGATCAAGGCCGCGCAAACTGGCGCGGCCGGGGCGGGATATAGCAAAGGCATCCGGCTTTGTCGATAGCCCAATTCGCCAATTATCCCAGATAGTTGGGCGAATCTCGCTAGGCGTCCTCATTGCCCAGGCGGCGGCCGATCCGCTGGTCGCGGTGGATGTTGACCGAGAGGACCAGCCCGAAGCCGATCATGACCGTCATCATCACGGTGCCGCCGTAGGAAATCAGCGGCAAAGGCACGCCCACAACCGGAATCAGGCCCATCACCATCGCGGTGTTGATGAAGAAATAGCAGAACAGATTGAACGACAGCCCATAGGCCAGCAGCCGCCCGAACTGGCTCTTGCAGCGGACCGCGATCACCACGCCGTAGGCCACCAGCAGCACGAACAGGCCGAGCAGCACCAGGCCGCCCACCATGCCGAACTCCTCGGCATACATGGTGAAGATGAAGTCGGTCTGCCGCTCGGGCAGGAAGTCGAGATGGCTCTGCGTCCCCTGCCCGTAGCCCTTGCCCCAGACGCCGCCGGAACCCAGGGCGATCTTCGACTGGGTGATGTGATAGCCGGTGCCTTGGAGGTCGCTCTCCGGATCCATGAAGGTCATGATCCGGGCCTTCTGGTAGTCGTGGAGGATGTAGGGCGAGGTCCAGGCGTAGTAGGCGACGCCGATCCCCATGGCGAGGACCAGCGCGAATTTCCACCAGCGCACGCCGACCACGACGAACATCGCCGCCGCCACCATCATCAGCATGCCGGCGGTGCCGAGATCGGGCTGCTTCAGCACCAGCGCCGCCGGCAGCAGCACCAGGATCGTCGGCACGACCAGCGAGAGCGGCCGCCCGATGTCCTCGTAGCTCAGGCCGTGGAAATAGCGCGCCAGGGTCATGACCAGGGTGATCTTCATGACCTCGGATGGCTGCAGCTGCACCACGCCGAGATCGATCCACCGCTGCGCGCCCATGCCGATCTCGCCGGCGAAATCCACCCAGACCAGCAGCAGGACCGAAACCAGATACAGCGGGTAGACCAGGCGCATCAGCAGCTTCAGGTCCACCATCGCGACCACGAACATCATCGCCAGGCCGACGGCGAAGCGCGCCATCTGGCGATCCATCCAGGGATCGGCGCTCAAATGTGCCGCCGAATAGAGCATGGCGAAACCGATCGAGGCGATGCAGCCGATCAGGAAGATCATCGGCCAGCTGATCTGGGCGACCTTGTCGCGCCAGGTCATCCGGTTGCGTGCCGAGACGCCGAGTTGCGGACCCAATCCCATGATTAAGCCTGGCCCCCCATCACGGCATCTCCCGCCTTCCGCCCTCGTTGTTCGGATTGCGGCGCGCGGGATCGCGGCGCTGGCACTCGATCAGCATGTCGCGGGCGATCGGCCCGGCGTAGCGCGCGCCGCCGCCGCCATGCTCGATCACGACGGCGCAGGCATAGCGCGGCTCATGCACCGGGGCGAAGGCGACGAACAGCGCGTGGTCGCGCTGGCGCCAGGGAATGTCCTCGTTCTTGCGGACACCGGTCGCGCGTTCCGCCATGGTGATGCGGCGCACCTGGGCGCTGCCGGTCTTCCCCGCCATCTCCATGCCGGGGATGGTGATGCGCGAAGTGTAGGCGGTGCCGCGCTGGGCGTTGCAGACCCGGTCCATGCCGTCCTTCACGACATCGAGCCAGCTCTGTTGCAGATTGAGCTTGGGATAAGGGCTTGGTCCGTCGGCTTTGGCGGGTTCGTTCGCCTTGAAGAGGTGCGGCTTCACCGCATAGCCGCCGTTGGCCACCCGCGCGGTCATCACGCAGAGCTGCAGCGGCGTCGCCAGCACGAAGCCCTGGCCGATGGCGTTGATCAGCGTCTCGCCCGGATGCCAGGTCTGGCCGAGCACCGCCTTCTTCCAGGCGCGGTTCGGAATGACGCCCGGCTTCTCGCCGGGAAGATCGAGGCCGGCGACGTCGCCGAGGCCCAGCTCCTTCGCCGCCACCGCGATCGCATCGATGCCGATGGTGCGCGCGAGCTCGTAGAAGAACACGTCGCAGGAATGCTGGATCGCCCCCGGCATGTCGACATGGCCGTGGCCCTCCTTCTTCCAGCAATGGAAGCGCATGTTGCCGAGCGTGTAATAGCCGGGGCAGAACACGTTGAAGGCCGGGCTCACGCCGACCTGCTGGGCGGCGATCGTGGTTGCGATCTTGAAGGTCGAGCCCGGCGCGAACTGGCCGGCGATCGCCTTGTTGGTCAGCGGCCGGTACTCGTCCGAGGTCAGCTGCTGCCATTCCGCCGGCGAGAGGCCGCGATAGAAGGCCGAGGGGTCGTAGGTCGGCGTCGAGGCCATGGCCAGGATGTCGCCGTTGTAGATGTCCATGATCACCGCGGCGCCGGAAAATTCCGCGGATA
>JAYSFH010000678.1:0-2434 GCA_041913405.1 Dongia sp.
GACAATGCCGAGTTCTTCGCGCTGGAACGCGAGCACCTCCTGCTCTCGAGCTGGGTGCTTGCCGGCCATGTCAGCGACCTGAAGGCGCCGGGGGATTTTCTGTCGGTCGAGAGTTGCGGCGAGCGAGGCCTGGTCGTGCGCGGCGACGATGGCGCACTGCGCGGCTTCTACAACACCTGCCGGCACCGGGCCCATGCGCTGGTCAGCACGGAGAGCGGCTCCTGCGGCCACGCGATCCGTTGCCCCTATCACGGCTGGTCCTACAATTTCGATGGCAGCTTGAAGGCAATCCCGGCCGAGAAAAGCTTCCCCTCCATCGACAAGGCCGAGTTCGGCCTCAAAGCCATCGAGGTCGAGGAATTCTTGGGCTTCGTCTTCGTGCGTTTCAAAGCGGGCGGCATGAGCGTCGCCGAGCGCTTCGCCCCCTATCGCGCGGAGATGGAGGCCTATCGCACGGCGGATATGGTCTCGCGCGGGACCGGCTGGCATTGCGACATCGCCGTCGATTGGAAGAACCTGATCGACAACTATCTCGAAGGCTATCACGTGCCGACCGGCCATCCCGGGCTGCAGCGCATGTTCGGCGCCTCCTACACCGCCGAGGCGCAGCCGACCGGCGTCTCGCGCCAGATCGGCATCATCCGCGACCGGCTGTCGGAGAACTGGAGCGAGCGGATGTACCAGCGCGTAGCGCCGCAGCCGGAGTACCTGCCGGAATCACGCCGCCGCGCCTGGTGTTACTACACCCTGCTGCCGAACATGGCGCTCGACTTCTATCCGGAAATGACCACCAGCTTCGAAGTGTTGCCCATGGGTCCCGGCAAGTGCCGCCTCCGCGCGCGGCGCTGGATGCTGCCTGAGCGGGATCGCCGGCATCGCGCGGCGCAATACCTCAACTATCGGATCAACAGCCAGGTGCAGCGCGAGGACGAGGAACTGGTCGCCTCCGTGCAGCAGGGCCTGAAGTCGCGCGGCTATTCCTTCGGCATCTTCTCCGAGAAGGAGGCCGCGCTCCGGCAATTGCACGAAATGGTGCGGCGGGCGTTGCCCGTGGCGCGCCTCGCCGAGCCTCCGGAGCCGGGCACGTTGGCCGCCGTCAACGCCAAGCTCCATCACGATCTCGCAGCCTAGAAAGAGCCTTCCATGTCCTACCCTCTGCCGCCCCGCGCCCGGGAAATCCAGGAACGCGTCCGCAAATTCGTGACCGAGGAACTCATCCCCTGGGAAGTCCATGCCGAGATGAACGACGGCCAGGTGCCGCCCGACGTGCTGAAGCGCCATCAAGCCGGCGCGCAGGCCGCCGGTCTCTACAACATGGATATCCCGGTCGACATGGGCGGCCAGGGTCTCTCGATGCTGGAACAGGCGGTGAGCCAGGAACAGCTCGGCGGCGTCACCAATGCGCTCGGCTGGTGCGGCAACAATCCGCAGAGCTGGATGCTGAAGGCCTGCACGCCACAGCAGATCGAGAAGTGGATCAAGCCGCTGATCCGCGCCGAATGGCATGAATGCTATGCGATCACCGAGCCCGATGCCGGCTCGGACGTGGATGCGATCCAGGCGACGGCGCGGCGCGAAGGCAACAGCAGCTACGTCCTGAATGGCGAGAAGTGGCATGTCACCAGCTTCAACCTCGCCCACTACATCATCTTCCAGGCGAAACTCACCGACGGCGGAAAGGCCGGCAGCCATTGCCTGTTCTTCGTCGACCGCCATGCGCCGGGCGTCGAGGTCGTGCGCACGCCGGCTTATTCCCACACCTACCGCGCCCATCATCCGATCGTGAAATTCACCAACGTCAAGGTGCCGGTCGAAAACCGGATCGGCGAAGAGGGTGGCGGCATGGCCTTCACCTATGACTGGTTCCGCTACGAACGCCTGATGATCGCCGCCCGCTGCTGCGGCGCCGCGGCGCGGCTGATCGACGAGGTGACCCGCTTTGCAAGGCAGCGTCCGATGTCGGGCGAGATGCTGAGCGAGAAGCAGGCGGTGCAGTTCATGCTGGCGGATTCGCTGACCGAGCTCTGGGCCGCGCGCCTCATGACCTACCGCACGGCGGAAGCCATCGATGCCGGCGAGGACGTCAAGGTCAGTCACGGCCAGGCCTCGATGGTGAAATTGTATGCGTCCGAGATGGCCAACCGCGTGGCCGATCGCGCGGTGCAGATCTTCGGCGGCCGCGGCTATATGCGCGAGAACGTGGCGGAACGCTTCTACCGCGAGCTCCGGGTCGACCGCATCTGGGAAGGCGCCAGCGAGATCCAGCGCCTGATCATTGCCAACGGCCTCTACAAACGCGGCCAGGCGGCGCTAATAGAATAGACGGGGCGTAGCAACCACTCCACCGTCATCCCGGGACTTGGTCCCGGGATCCACGCCTTTCTATCGTGCAGCACCCAAGGCGTGGATCCCGGCGCCTAGCGCCGGGATGACG
>JAYSFH010000679.1:0-2433 GCA_041913405.1 Dongia sp.
GAAGAGAATGTCCTTCGCGCTCATGTGATAAGCGGCCAGCACACTGGCTGCGTAGCCCTCGATCCGCTCCAGCTGGGTCGAGCGCTGGGCACCTTCATGCAGCATCAGCGGCGGGTCGAAGATCGCCTGCAGGGGCGCGATGCCGCCGGCGCGGTAGAAGACTTCCGCCGCGATCAGGTGCGAATGGCCGCTGCCCGTGGCGTAGACCAGGCCGTCGGCGCGCAGCGTCTCCGCGACCCAGGCCTGGGCGGTCTCGAGGGCGCCGCGCTGCTCGACCACCAGCCGGTCAAGCACGCCGACCACCTTGTCGCGATAGGTCTCAATAAGGCTCATCAGCCGTTGATCTCCGCGACATAGTCGTAGCGATCGCCGCGATACCAGGAGATCGCATCCTCGACCGCGACGCCGTGCGATCCGTAGCCGATGCGGCGGATCATCAGCACCGCAGTGCTCGGTTTCACCTTCAAATGGTCGGCGATCTCCGGCCCGGCCTCGACCGCGCGCATGCTCTGCAGGATCCGCTTCGGCCGCCCGCCGTGCTTGTCCATCCGGCCATAGAGCGAGCCTGAGCCGTCATAATCCTCGCCGACCGAGGTCACCGGCACGATCGAGCGCTCATAGGCCAGGATCTCTTCACCGGCGAGCCGGAGCCGCACCAGCAAGAAGACCGGCGTGCCCAAGGGCAAGGCGGTGCGGAAGGCGGTGTCCGGTGGCACCGCCATGATGCTCTTCTCCAGGATCTTGGAGACCGGCTGGATGCCGCGGCTCACCATGTCGTCGGTGAAGCCGGTCAACCGCGTCACCGGTTTCAGGATCCGCCGCGATACGAAATGCCCGGCCCCGCGCCGCGTCTCGATCAGGCCGCCTTCGGCCAGCTGTTCCAGACACTGCCGCAATGTCGAACGCGATACGCCGAGATCCTCGGCCAGCTCCCGTTCCGGCGGCAGCGCCTCGCCGGCCGCGATCAGGTCGTCCTCGATCGCCGAGGTCAGCGCATTGGTCAGCCGCAGGCCGAGGGGCCCACGCTGGCGATTGAGACGCTGGCGCAATTCGGTGACCAGACTCATGCGATTCTTCGAAACTCCCCGTCCTAAGCTCCGAGGCGCGCCGAGCATACGGGGCCGGGTCCGCTGGCGCAACCCTGGTATGATTTCGGTCAGTTGTGAGATAGCCGCTGTTTTAGCCGCTGGACGGGCATCGAAAACTCCAATACCATACCCAAAACATACCAATTCCAAACGCCAAAACGGCGAGGAGGCAGGGCCATGGTTTTGCGGACAGGATTGCTGGGCGGCCTCATCGCGGCCGTGGCTTTTGCGTCCGCGGCGCTCGCGGAACCGGTCGAGATCCGCATCACCCATTCGATCACCGGCGGCTCGCAGAAAGAGGTGCTGGACGGAATCATCGCCGATTTCGAGAAGGCCAATCCGGAGATCAAGGTGAAGCAGGTCGTCTTCGACGACGATCAGTATTCCGACACCGGCCTGATCACCCAGCTGAAGAGCGACTCCCCGCCCGACATCTATTTCCAATGGGCCGGCTTCCCGATGCAGCGCGACGCCAAGGAAGGCTTCGCCAGGGACATCACCGCCGAGATGAACGAGGGCGGCTGGAAGGACACGTTCCTGCCTTCGGTCTGGTCGCCGTCGATGGGCATGCTCTACGCGGGCAAGGCCTATCTGGTGCCGATGACCCTCGATGTCACCAATGTCATCTGGTTCAACAAGAAGATCTTCGCCGCGGACGGCGTGAAGGCGCCCGCGACCTGGGACGAATTCATGAGCGTGGTGAAGGCGCTTGCCGAGAAGGGCGAGACGCCGATGGTGGTCGGCAACCAGGAGCTCTGGCCGCTCGGCAACTGGGCCTCGCATATCGCCTCCCGCGTGGTCGAGCCGGCGCATTACACCGCTGCTTTCGAGCTCAAAGAGCCGTTCAGCCAGCCGGGCTTCGAGAAGGCGCTGACCCTGATCGACGACTTGCGAAAGGCCGGCGCCTTCAACAAGGACATCGCCGGCCTCGGCGCCGATCCGGCCATGAGCACCTTCTTCCAGGAAGCCGCCGCCATGCACCCGATCGGCTCCTGGCTGGTTCCGTCGGCGAATGAGATGGCGGAGAAGGATTTCGACTACGGCGCCTTCAACACGCCGCTGATCGATCCCGCCAACCCGACCAAAGACAGCGTGATCGGCACCGCGACCGGCTTCGCGGTCCATGCCAAGAGTGCCCATCCCAAGGAGGCGATCGCCTTCCTGAAGTACTTCACCAGCCTTGAGAACCAGGTGAAATGGGCCGAGGCCGGCAGCTTCTCCCCCGTCAAGGGCGCGATGGAGCAGGCCAAGCTCGACGACAAGACCAAGCAGATGGCCGACATGCTGGCCTCGGCAGGCAGTCTGGTGCCGCCGCCGGACACGACCGATCCGGACGCCGTGGCGG
>JAYSFH010000680.1:0-2421 GCA_041913405.1 Dongia sp.
GACCCGAGCCAGTCTCGGCCAGACCGGCCGGCCGCTGGTCGCCGACCGCGGCACCCAGGCGATCTACACCCTGGTCATTTTCGGCGCCGTCATCCGCGTCCTCGCCCCCTGGCTGCCGACCGATTATCCGGAGACGGTTGCCGCAGCGGGCCTGCTCTGGGCCGCCGGCTTCCTGCTCTTCGCCGTGAAGTACGGGCGTTATCTGTTCTCGGCGCGCGCACAGACCTGACTCCAATTGGCCTGATTCCATTTGGGTTGCCTGACCCCGCCGGTTGGGTTAGTTCCTGCGCCAAGCAACGCCAGGAACGGAACCCACCATGACAAGCCAATGCCGCCGGCTGGACGGCCGGTTCGCCCTGATCACGGGTGCTTCGCGCGGGATCGGCCGCGCCATCGCCGAACGCTTCGCCGCGGAAGGCGCCACCGTCGCCATCAACTATGCCGGCTCGAAGGCCGCGGCCGAGGACGTGCTGAAAGCGGTGCAGACGATCTCCGCCGAGAACGGCTTCGAAGGCCGGAGGCACCGCGTCGTGCAGGCCGATGTCGGCAAGGCCGAGGCGATCGAGGCGATGTTCAAGGACGTGCTCGGCGCCTGGGGCAAGCTCGACATCCTGGTCAACAATGCCGGCATCCAGACCGAGGCGCCGAGCGAATCCTATCCGCTCAGCGATTACGAGCGGGTCATTGCCGTGAACCTCACCGGCGCCCTGCTCTGCTCCCAGGCGGCGCTGCGGCATTTCCTCGGCAACAAAGGTGGCGTGATCCTCAACTGCTCCAGCGTTCATGAGATCATCCCGAAACCAGGCTATGTCGCCTATTCGATCAGCAAGGGCGGCATGGAGAACATGACCCGCACCCTCGCGCTCGAATATGCCGACAAGGGCATCCGGGTGAACGCCGTGGGGCCGGGCGCGGTCGATACCGACATGAATGCGCGCTGGATCAACGACCCGAAGATGCGGTCCGACGTCGAGTCGCATATCCCGATGGGACGGTCCGCCTCAGCCGAGGAGATGGCTGCAGTCTTCGCCTTCCTGGCCTCCGACGATGCCAGCTACATCACCGGCCAGACCATCTTCGCCTGCGGCGGCCTCACGCTGTTCGGCGACTTCAAGAAGAACTGGTCGTCCTAGGGCTGGCCGAGGAGCCGCTTCACCGCAGTCGCGACACCGCGCAGCTCGGCGAGACCGCGCAGCCGCCCGATGGCGGAATAGCCGGGGTTCACCGATTTGTCGATGTCGTCCAGCATCTGGTGGCCGTGGTCGGGGCGCATCGGGATCTCTTTGTCACGCCGACCGGCACTCTCGCGCTTCCGCTCTTCTTTCAGCACCTCGGTGATGATGCCGACCATGTCGACATCGCCGTCAAGGTGATCGGCCTCGAAGAAGCTCTCGGGATCGTCCTCGCGCTTGGTGGCACGCAGGTGCAGGAAATGGATGCGCGACGCGAACTCCTGCGCCATGGCGACGAGATCGTTGTCGGGCCGCACGCCGTAGCAGCCGGTGCAGAAGGTGAGGCCATTGTTCGGGCTCTCAACCCGGTTGAGGATCCAGCGCGCGTCCTCCTGCGTGCTGACGATGCGCGGGAGTCCCAGGAGCGAGCGCGGCGGATCGTCGGGATGGATGGCGAGGCGGACACCGGCTTCCTCGGCGATCGGGGTCATCGCGTCCAGGAACTCGCCCAAGCGGTCGCGGAACTCGTCCTTGGTGACACCGCGATACTTGTCGAGCGCGGCGCGCAGCATTTCGATCGTGTAGCTCTCTTCAGCCCCCGGCAGGCCGGCGATGATGGTGCGGGTCAGCTTCTCCCGCTGGTCCGGGGTCATCGCCTCATAGCAGAGGCGGGCGGCTTCGATCCGTTCCGGCGTGTATTCGGCGGCGGCATGCTGGCGCCGCAGGATGAAGAGGTCGAAAGCGGCGAACTCGTTGGCGTCGAAGCGCAGCGAGAGCGAGCCGTCCGGCATCTTGTAGAAAAGGTCGGTGCGGGTCCAGTCGATCACCGGCATGAAGTTGTAGCAGACCGTGTCGATGCCGTTCGCGGCCAGCGCCCGGATCGACTGGCCATAGGCCTCGAGATGCTTCCTCCAGTCGCCGGTGCGGGTCTTGATCTCCTCGGAGATCGGGATGCTCTCGACCACCGACCAGCGCATGCCGCCGGCCTTCACTTCCGCGTTGCGCCTGGCGATGTCGTCGATGCTCCAGGCCGTCCCGTTCGGCACGTGGTGCAGGGCCGTCACGATGCCGGTGGCACCCGCCTGCCGCACATGCTGCAGCGGCACCTTGTCCTTCGGCCCGAACCAGCGCCAGGTTTCTTCCACTTACAGCCTCTCCAAAGCGTGTTGTTTTGTATCGTCATGGTCCGCGCAGTGTTCAGTCCGGGTAGAAGACTGACAGGTGTTCGGGGACATAGCTGACACATCAT
>JAYSFH010000681.1:0-2415 GCA_041913405.1 Dongia sp.
GAGTTCGTGAAGCGGGTGAAGGTCCTGGAACAGGCCGGCGCGCATGAGTTCCTGCGTTCCAACTTCATCGGCGGCATCAAGCGCCTGCCGGTGAAGGTGACGCTGCAATAACAAGAATGACAAGATACCAGGGAGACTTCTGATGGGGACGACGGACCGACTCCGTCTGCTGTTCTGCGATCACCTGAGCCTGGCGCGCGGCAAGTATATGCCGGCGAGCAAGATCGGCGACGGCGAGACGCGCTTCTGCCAGGGCACCTTTGCCGTGACCTATTGCAAGGAGATGGCGCCCGCACCCGGCGGAACCATGCTGGAAGGCCTGCCGGACATGGAGGCGCATTACATCGGCGCCGATATCCGCGACGGCTGGGAGCCGAACACCAAGGTCGTGGTCGCCGATCTCTATGACAATAAAGGCAAGCCGCTCGGCGTCTGTGGCCGCGGCCGGCTCAAGCACGCGGTCAAGGACTGGCAGGCGATGGGCCTCTCGCCCAAGGTTGGGCTGGAGCTCGAAGCCTTCGCCTTCCAGCGCAATGCCGAGGGCAAGCTGGTGCCCTATGACACGCCGGGCGCCTATGTCTACAGCACCGGACGCTTCGCCGATCCGCTGCGCTTCACCGATGCAATCTGGAGCAAGGCGAGCGAGCTTGGCTTCAGGATCGATTGCGTCACGTCGGAATACGACTCACCGCAGTTCGAGTTCACGCTCACCTATGACGATGCGGTGAAGGCGGTCGATGACATCTTCCTGTTCCGGGTGCTGGCGCGGGAGATCGCGCTCGACCACGGCATCGTCCTGACCTTCATGCCGAAGCCGATCCTGAACAAGGGCGGCAGCGGGCTGCATGTGAACTTCAGCTTCTCCGATGCCAACGGCAAGAACGTCTTCGGCAACTCGAAGCAGGGCGAGATGACCGACCTCGCCAAGGGCTGCATCGCCGGGCTGATGCACCATCACCGCGGGATGGCCGGCCTTTTGGCGCCGACGGTCAATTCCTACGAGCGGCTGAAGCCGGCCAGCCTTTCCGGCTACTGGCGCAACTGGGGCGTCGATCACCGCGGCGTCACCACCCGGCTATCGGCCGAGACCGGGGTCAAGGCGCGGCTCGAGCACCGCATGGCGGATGCCGCGGCCAATCCCTATACCCTGGTTGCGACGGTGCTGCAGGCGGCGCGGCTCGGCGTCGTCAACAAGTACAACCTGCCGCCGGCCGAGACCGCCGACTGCATCATGAACCACGACGCCAAGGACGGCACCCCGGACAACCTCGCCGACGCGTTGAAGGCGCTGGCGGCCGACACCGCGCTGGTTTCGGCGGTGGGGGAGTTGCTGGTCGCCAATCATATCGGTATCAAGGAGCTGGAACTGGAACGCACGGCGGCGCTGGAAGGCGATGCCTTGCGCGACTATTACATCCACTACGTTTGACGAGAGAGCCTGCCTGATGCCGAAGGTCACCTGGATCCTCAAGGATGGAAAGGAAGTCACCGCCGAAGTGCCGGTCGGTCACAACCTGATGGAAGCGGCCGTCGCCAAGAACGTGCCGAACGTGATCGGCGAATGCGGCGGCTGCCTGTCCTGCGCCACCTGTCATGTATATGTCGAGCCGGAGTGGTACGGGAAAACCGGCGGTCCGGACGACATGGAAAGCGACATGCTGGAGATCACCGTCGCCGAGCGGAAGCCGACCAGCCGGCTCTCCTGCCAGATCAAGTCCGCGCCGGAGCTCGACGGCCTGGTGCTGCGCGTCCCTTACATCTGATGCCCGATCCCATCGTCATCGTCGGCGCCGGGCAGGCCGGCGTCGCTTTGGCGGCGAAGCTCCGGGCTTTGGGTCATGCCGGCGGGTTGATCCTGATCGGCGACGAGGCGGTGCCGCCCTATCAACGGCCGCCGCTCTCCAAGAAATATGTCTCCGGCGAGCTCGACGTCGAGCGCCTGCTGATCCGGCCGCGCGACTGGTATGCCGAGCAGAATGTCGAATTGCGCCTGGAGCAGCGCGTATCCTCGATCGCGCCCGCTGCCCATGAACTGACCTTCTTGGACGGAACGCGGCTGCGCTACGCCAAGCTCGCGCTGACCACCGGCGCGCGGCCGCGCAACCTTCCCGCCGAGATCGGCGGCGCGTTGCCGGGCGTGGTGACCATCCGCGGCCTCGCCGACGCCGATGCGATCATGCCGCTGCTGAAGCCCGGAATGCGGCTGGTGGTGGTCGGCGGCGGATATATCGGGCTGGAGGCTGCCGCGGTCACGGCATCGAAGGGGATGCAGGTGACGGTGATCGAGGCGGCGGAGCGGATCCTGCAGCGCGTCGCGGCGGCGGAGACCTCGACCTATTTCCGCGATCTCCACGCGCGCCATGGCGTCAGCATCCGCGAGGCCACCGGGCTGGACCGGATAACGGAGAAGGAGGG
>JAYSFH010000682.1:0-2411 GCA_041913405.1 Dongia sp.
GCGGGTTGATCGGGCTCGGCACGTCGCCTTGCAGCACGATGCGCTCGCGGCGGTTGGTGCGGTCGAGATCGGCCGAGGGCACCGCGGAAATCAGCGCCTCGCTGTAGGGATGGCGCGGCGACTTGAATATCTCCTCGGTCGGGCCGGATTCCACGATCGAGCCGAGATACATCACCGCGGTCCGGGTCGAGACCTGGCGCACCACGCTCAAGTCATGGGCGATGAAGACGTAAGTGAGGCCGAGATTGACGATCTGCGCCTGGATCGAGACGTCCAGCGCCGAGACCGGCTCGTCCGCGACGACCAGGCTCGGCTCCAAGGCGATTGCCCGGGCGATGCCGATGCGTTGGCGCTGGCCGCCGGAAAACTCATGTGGGAAGCGGTTGAGATGGTCGGGCAGCAGCTCGACCAGCCGCATCAGCTCGGCGACCCGCTCCTTGATCTCGGCCCGGCTCCTGCGCCCGTGCACCTTCAAGGGCTCTGCCAGCAGATCGGCGACCCGGCGGCGCGGGTTCAGCGAGGAATACGGGTCCTGGAACACCATCTGCATCCGCTGCCGGATCGGGCGCAAAGCACCGGTCCTGGCGGTGGAGATATCGATGCCTTCGAACTCGATCTTGCCGGCGGAGATTTCGTAGAGCCGAACCAGGCAGCGGCCGAGTGTGGATTTGCCGCAACCGGATTCGCCGACCAGGCCGACCGTCTCGCCGCGATAGACGTCGAGCGAGACGTCATCGTCTGCATGCACGATCGTGTTGCCGCCGGGCAGGATGCTGTTGCCGACCTTGAATTGCTTTGAGACGTTCCGCGCCTTCAGCAGAGGTGTGCCGACCACGTTCATCGCCCCGCCTTACTCAAGCGGCTGTCGGGATGTGCCGCACGAAAACGCGCCTCGGCCCGCTGTTCCGGCGGGATCCAGCAGCGCGCCAGATGACCATGGGCGCCTTCCAGCGCCGGCATTTCGCTGCAGGGCTCGAAGCGCTGGCCGCAGCGCGGGCGGAAGGAACAGCCTTGCGGCAGATCCAGCAGCGAGGGCGGCGCGCCCGGAATTGAGACCAGCCGCTTCATCCGCGCGCCGGTCAAGGGCGGGATCGAGTTGAACAGGCCCCAGGTGTAGGGATGCTGCGGATCGGCGAAGATCTGCTCCTTGGTGCCGGCCTCGACGATCTTGCCGGCATACATGACGACGACACGATCGGCGATCTCCGCCACCACGCCCATGTCATGGGTGACCAGCATGACCGCGGAGCCGAAATCCTTGCGCAAGCGCCGGATGAGATCGAGGATCTGCGCCTGCACCGTCACGTCGAGCGCTGTGGTCGGCTCGTCGGCGATCAGCAGCGAGGGATTGCAGGACAAGGCCATGGCGATAAAGGCGCGCTGCCGCATGCCGCCGGAAAGCTGGTGCGGGTAGCGGTCGATGGTCTTGTCGGGGTTGGGAATTCCGGTCTCGCGCAGCAGCTCGATCGCCCGGTTGCGCGCCGCCTTGGCCGAGAGGTCGGTATGGGCGCGGAGCTGCTCGATGATCTGCCAGCCGATGGTGTAGACCGGGGTCAGCGCGGTCATCGGGTCCTGGAAGATCATCGCGATCTCCTCGCCCCGCACATGCCGCAGTTCCTGTTGCGGCAAGCCGATCAGCTCGCGGCCCTTGTATTTGATCGAGCCGGCAATCACCGCGTTCGGGTCGTTGATCAGACCGACCACGCTCAGCAAGGTCACGGTCTTACCGCAGCCGGATTCGCCCACGACGCTGACGATCTCCTGCGCGTTGATGGTGAAGGATACGCCGGAGACCGCCCGCACCAAGCCTTGCTGGGTGCGAAAGGAGACCGCGAGATCCTTCACTTCAAGCAGGGGAACCACCCCCTGCTCCACGGCACTATCGGCCGCGTACGCGGGGGTCGAGGATTGCATAAGCCATATCCACCACGAAATTCGCGCCGACCACGAAGAAGGACGCATAGATGACGGAAGCCAGGATCACCGGCAGATCCAGGCTCTTCAAGGAATCATAGGTGAGCTTGCCGACACCTTGGAGTCCGAAGACCACCTCGGTGAGCAGCGCGCCGCCGCCGACCAGCGCGCCGAAATCCAGGCCGAACAGGGTCACGAAAGTGATCAGCGAAGTCCGCAGTGCGTGCCGGAACAGGATCCGCGTCTCGGTCAGGCCCTTGGAGCGCGCGGTGCGGATGTAATCCTCTTCACTCGCCTCGATCAGGCTGGCGCGCAGCACCCGGCCATAGAGGCCGATATAGAGGACTGCCAGCGAGATCCAGGGAATGAGCATGGTCTTGAACCATTCCCATGGGCTTTCGAGCAGCGGCTTGTAGCCGAGCGCCGGCACCCAGGAGAACATCCTGGTGTCGTGAAAGCGGCTCTGGGTGATGAGGTTCAGCACCGAGCCCAGCCAG
>JAYSFH010000683.1:0-2410 GCA_041913405.1 Dongia sp.
GGGCAGCGCCGTCTCCCGGCCGCGCTGCACCGGCACGTCGACGGTCTTGCCGTCGGCCTGCTGCAGGGTCACGTAGTCGGTGCCGAAGCGGGTGGTTACGAAGGCTGCCGGCACGACGAAGGTCCGGCGCTCGCCGCCGGAGACCCAGACGCGGATGCGCTCGCCGACGAAATAGTCGCTGAGGCCTTGCACCTTCGCGTCCGCCACCACGCGGCCGTCCTGGATCTCGGGATAGACCAGGCTGATCGTGCCCCGGTCGGATTGCGCCAGGCCGGCGGACTCGCCGTCCAGACGGATCGGGTCGCCGGCCTTGAGGAAGCGCGCGTGGCGCTCCGGCACGCGGATCCGCAGCACGAAATCCTGTTCGGCGATGGTGGCGAGCGGCTCGCCCGCGAGAATCACGCTGCCCGCCGTCACCGGGACGGTCAGCACGCGCCCCGCGGAGGGCGCCAGAACCTGGCCCTCGGCAAGCTGCTGCTCGACCACTGCCCGCTGCCCGGTCTGCGCCTTCAGGCCGTTGCTGGCGACATCGACATTGGTCTGCGCCTGGTCGAGCTGCTGCTTCGGAATGGCACCCGTCTTGTAGATCCGCTGCGCCCGCTCGAGATCGATCTGCGCCTGGGCGAGCTGTGCCTTCAGCCCGGCGATCTGCGCATCGAGGGCGCGGAGCTGAAGCACCAGCTTCTCGTCGCCGACGCTGCCGATCACCTGGCCACGCTCCACCCGGTCACCCTGCTTCACCGTGAGCTCGGCGATGGTGCCGCCGATCCGGGCGCGCGCCGGCACCACGTTGACGCTTTCGACCGTGGCGAAGACCGCCTTCTCATCGGTCAGCGTCACCGGAGCGACGGTGAAGGTCTCGGCGGCGAAGGCACGGCCGGCGAAGCTGAGCCCGAGCGCAAGAGTGGTCAGCGCGGCGATGTGGAGCGGACGCATCGGATGCCCCTATTGCTCCCGCGGCTTGCCGGTCGCGGGGTCGACGGTGATGGTCGGCAGGCCCTCGGCCTTCCAGGCCTGGAGGCCGCCGGCGAGATGCGCGGCGTGCTTCAGGCCCGCGGCCTGGCAGCGCGCGACCGCCATGGCCGATCGCTTGCCGGTGCCGCATTGGAAAATGAGATCGACATTCTTCGGCAAGGCGTGCGGATCGAAGCTGGAAAGCGGAAACAGTAGCGCGCCGTGGATGCGCTCGGCGCCGTATTCGCCGGGCTCGCGCACGTCGATCAGCTCGACGCCGCCGATCTTCATGCGGGCCGCGACTTCGACCGGGGTGAGGTCGTGGATCTTGCTCATTTCCGGGTGCTCCTCTTGGTCCTCGGGGTCGGTTTCCCCTCCGGCGCGCAGAGCGGCGAAGGGGCGCAATAAAGCCGATACAGGGTCTCCAGCAGCGCCTTGGCCTCCGGGCTGCTGATCGCGTACCAGATGGTCTGTCCGTCCCGGGTCGCGGAGAGCAGGCCGTCGCGGCGCAGCAACGCCAGGTGCTGGGATACAGTCGAATCGCGGATGCCCAGGAATTCCGCCAGCTGGCCGACCGAGCGCGGGCCCTCGATCAGCTGGCAGACGATCATCAGCCGGTGCGGGTTGGCCAGGGCCTTCAGAAGTTCGCTCGCCGCCCCTGCGGCATTTCGCATCGTCTCAACATCTACTTTCATATTTACGTATCTACGATAGTACGTATATATAGTCAAGGACCGAATGCACCCCTGCGCGGTTTTGCGCAGGATCAACGCAGTCGGCGGCGACGGCGCGCAGGGTCGCAGTATCCGCGCGTCCCATCATTGCGAGAAGTCAAAGGCGGCCGCGAAGCCGCCGGGAACCCGGAGGGAATGCCAATGGCGGAGATTGTGGTGCTCGGGGCCGGCCTCAGCGGGACGCTGATGGCCTTCGAGATGAATGCCAAGCTCCGGAAGGAGGATCGCCTGACCCTGATCGGCCAGGGCGACACCTATCACTTCGTACCCTCGAACCCCTGGGTCGCGGTCGGCTGGCGCGACCGCGAGTCGATTGAGGTCGCGCTGCCCGAGGTGATGGCGAAGAAGAAGATCCGCTATCTCGGCACCGGCGCGAAGCGCGTGCATCCGGCCGAGAATCGCGTCGAGCTGACGGACGGCCAATCGGTCGCCTACGACTATCTGATCATCGCGACCGGCCCCGACCTCGCCTTCGACGAGATCCCGGGCTTGGGCCCCAAGGGCTTCACCCAGTCGGTCTGCCATGTGGATCACGCGGTCGCCGCCAAGGCCGCCTTCGACAAGCTGGCGGCCAATCCCGGGCCGATCGTGGTTGGCGCGGTGCAGGGCGCCTCCTGCTTCGGACCGGCCTATGAGTTCATCCTGATCCTGGAAACCGAGCTCCGGAAGCGGAAGCTGCGCGACCGCGTGCCGATGACCTTCGTGACGTCCGAGCCCTATAT
>JAYSFH010000684.1:0-2408 GCA_041913405.1 Dongia sp.
GCGCCCCGAAAAGGACGTCCACCCCGTCCGGGTTTCCCGCCCCGTCTGCGTGGCCCAGCCCGTCTGTGTCGCCCGCCCCGTCTGTGTCACCCAGCCCGTCCGTGTCGACCGTGATGCGCCGCGCCCGCCGCGCGCGGCTTAAGCCTTCTCCACCCGCTTCACCACAAATCGGTTGATCAGCAGCGACAGCAGGCTGAAGCCGGCCATCACGCCGATCATCGGCAGCGCGGTGTCGTCGAACTTGGTCAACCAGGAGAGCAGGCCGGAGCTCAAGGCGGCGAGCACGAATTGCAGCACGCCCAGCATCGCCGAGGCGGCGCCGGCATTGGAGGCGAAGGGGCCCATGGCGAGGCCGGTGGTGTTGGGGATCACGAAGCCCATGGTTGCGATCCAGACGAACAGCGGCACCAGGATGCCGAACAGCCCGCCGATCCCGGCTGCCACGTCGATCACGAAGACCGCGGCCGCGGCGATCTGGATCAGCAGGGCGGTGAGCAGCACGCGCTCCGGCGAGCTGCGCCGCTGCGCCGCGACGTTGATTTGGGATGCGACGATGAAGCCGACCGCGTTGATGCCGAACACCGCGCTGAAATAATAGTCGGGATAGCCGTAGACGTTGACGATCACGAAGGGCAGGCCGGCGATATAGGCGAAGGTGCCCGCCATCATCGTGCCGCCGGTCAGGGCATAGCCGACGAAGTTGCGGTGGGTGAACAGCCGCCAATAGCCGACGATGACGGATTCGAGCCGCAGCGGCCGCACATGCTCGGGCTTCAGCGATTCCGGCATGCGCACGAAGATCAGGATCATCGAGAGGATGCCGATCGCGGTCAGCAGCCAGAAGATCTCGCGCCAGCCGAACCAGATCAGCACGCCGCTGCCGATCATCGGCGCCAGGATCGGCCCGACGCCGAACACCAGCAGCACCCGGGAATAGACCCGGATCGCGTCGGCGCCGGAAAAGAGGTCGCGCACCATGGCGCGCGCCACCACCGTGCCGGCGCAGCCGCCGGCCGATTGCAGGAAGCGGAGCGCGATCAGGGTCTCGATGTCGGGCGCCAGCGCGCAGCCGATCGAGGCGAGGATGTAGACCGTGAGGCCGAAATAGAGCGGCGGCTTCCGCCCGAAGCGATCGGCGATCGGGCCATAGAAGGCCTGGCCGATCGCGAAGCCGGCGAAGTAGGTGGGCAGCGTCAGCTGCGCCTGCGCGTCGGTCGCACCGAGGCTGGCGGCGATGAAGGGCAGGGCGGGCAGATACATGTCGATCGCCAGGGGGGCGATCAGGCTGAGCACCGCAAGAATGAGGACGAGCTCGGCGTGGCGCAGCCGCGCTTTTTGGACAGGATCGGACATGCGGGTGATCTTAGGCGGCCGGCCGGGCTTTCCGATGCCAGTTTATTGCAGACCCGACCATACTTTCTATGTCGGTCGCCTGGGCGCGCCATCCGAGCTCGCGTTCGGCCTTGGCCGGCGAGGCGTAGAGCTGCGGCGCGTCGCCCTCGCGGCGCGGGCTTTCGTTGACCGGCACCGGCTTGCCCGCGAGCTTGCCGACCGCGGCCAGCACCTCGCGCACCGAGACGCCGATCCCCGTGCCGAGATTGAAGGCATGCGCCCCGAACTTGGTATCGAGCAGGGTCAGGGCTTTGAGATGCGCCGCGGCCAGGTCCTCGACATGGATATAGTCGCGCAGGCACGTGCCGTCCGGCGTCGGATAGTCCGTGCCGAACAGCGCGAGCGGCCCGCTCTCGCCCATCGCCGCCTGGATCGCCAGCGGGATCAGATGCGATTCCGGCTCATGCGCCTCGCCGATCTCGCCGTCGTTGTCGGCGCCGCAGGCGTTGAAGTAGCGCAGCATGACGACGTCGAGTTCGCCGGCCTGGGCGAGGTCGGAGAACAGGTTCTCGGCCGCGAGCTTGGTCCGGCCGTAGACATTGACCGGCAACCGCGGCGCCTCCTCGACGATCGGCATCCGCTCCGGCATGCCATAGACCGCGCAGGTCGAGGAGAAGACCAGCTTTCTGAGCCCGCACTGCCGCATGGCATGGCTGAGCGACAGCGCGCCGTTCACGTTGACGTCGTAATAGTCGAACGGCTGCTTGGCCGAGGCGCCGACCAGCGACAGCGCCGCGAAATGCAGCACCGCCACGGCACGGTAGCGCCGCAGCACGGTTTCGACGCGGAAGCCGTCGCGCACGTCGCCTTCCTCCAGCGGCCCCCATTTCACCGCCCAGCGGTGGCCGGTCGCGAGGTTGTCGAAGGCGACCGGCAGGAAGCCCGCGCGGTCGAGCGCCTTGCAGACATGGCTGCCGACATAGCCGGCGCCGCCGGTGACCAGGACCGCCGGTTTCGTCATGCCGTCCTGCCGAGGCTGGAGTAATGGAAACCGGCGGCCAGCATCTCGGCGGGGC
>JAYSFH010000685.1:0-2406 GCA_041913405.1 Dongia sp.
GAGCTCAGGCGTCCCAACCGCCCGACCGCGATCTTCGCCGCGAGCTATGCTGCGACCTTGGGCGCGATCCGCGCGATGCGCACCGTCGGCCTCGACCTGCCCGGCGACATCTCGCTCCTCGGCATCGACGATTCCGACTGGATGGCGGTGCTGCACCCCTATATCAGTGCGGTCGCCCAGCCGGTCGAGGAGATGGCGACCGAAGCCTGGCGCCTCCTACTCCGGCGCCTCGCCGGTGGCCATGCGAAATCGGCGCGCATCCGGCTGCACTGCACGCTGCATGTGCGGGAATCGACGCGGGCGATAAAATGAACCGTCATCGCCGGGCTTGACCCGGCGATCTGGCGCCCACGCGGAGACAGATGCCCGGGTCAAGCCCGGGCATGACGCGTTCTTTTCAAGGCGCGATCGGCGCTTCTTCGGTGATGGCGCGGGTGCGGCTGATGCCGAGCTGGCATATGCGTTCCAAAAGCGCCCAGTATTTTATGCCGTCATGCGCGGCCGCGCGGGCGAATTCCTCGATCTTGGCGATCTCGGGGTTGGGGTTCGCCTCGATGAAATAGGGCGTGCCGTCCTCGGCCAGGCGGAAGTCGATGCGGGAATATCCGTCCAGCTCCAAGGTACGGCAGATGCGCTTGGCGAGGCGCTGGATGCGGGCGACGGTCTCCGGTGAGAGGCCTTTGGCCGGCCCTTCGGTCACGTTGTGGCGCTGCTGGTATTCGAGGTCGTGCTTCACCGCGGCGGTGGCGATCCTCTTGCCGTCTTCCTGGGCATCGCCGAAGTTCAGCTCCCAGACCGGCAGCACGCGCAGGCGCTCGTTGCCGATCACGCCGACATAGATTTCGCGGCCGTCGATATATTGCTCGATCAGCGCATCGGTGCCGATCTTGTCGTGGATGAAGGTGACGCGCTCCTTCAGCTTATCCTCGTCGTTGACCAGCGAGGCCTTGGCGATGCCGTAGGAGGCGTCCTCGGTGGCGCTCTTCACGATCAGCGGGAAGGTGAGCTTTGCCGGGCGCTGAATCTTGCGGCCGATCGGGATCACGGTGAAGGCCGGCGTCGGCACGCGATGATAGGAGGTGAGCTTCTTGGAGAGCGCCTTGCCGCGGGCCAGCATCAGGCCGCGCGGGTTGCAGCCGGTGTAGGGCAGGCGCAAGAGCTCGAGGAAGCTGGCGACATTCTGGTCGTAGGTCGCCTGGCCGTGAAATTCCTCCAGCAGGTTGAAGACCACATGCGGGGTCCAGCCCTCGATCGCGTCGCGGATCGGCTTCAACTCATCCTTGAGGCCCAGCGGGCGCACGTCATGGCCGCGCCATTTCAAGGTCGAGATCACGTCGTATTCGGTCTTGAAGACGTGGATCTCCTTGTCGGAGTAACCCTTCAAGGATTCCGGCGGCACCAGCTCGGGGTGCACCAGGACCAGGATGTTGAGCGGCCTTAGAGAGCGAACCATCGGCGTGACGGGCTATAGAGGGATTGCACGGTCTTCGCGGTCAGGAGCACGGTGAAGTCCACCATCATGCGGCGCTCTGAGCCCGGCGCGCGCAGTTTCAGCGCGCGGCAGCGGGCGATCATCTCGTCGAGGAGCGCATCGAGAGTCAGCTGGTATTGACCGGTCCATTTCGCGACCATGCGGCGGATCTCGGGCCCATTCTCGCGCAGGAAGGTTGACGCTTTCTTAGCGTTGCGATGCCGCGGCAGGTCGGAAAAAATCCGCTTCAGATCGCGGTCATGCACGGTCGGCGGCCGGGTCATGTAGCGTGCCTGCTTCTGCTCGTAGTATTCGCCGAGGGTGAACTTCAAGGTGCTGACCGGATCGACGAAGGCGCGGGTGGTGAGGCCCGGTTTGGCGTCGCCGATTTCCGCCATCAGCTCGTCCACGTATTCGAGCTTCTTCAGGGCGCCCCAACCGGCATAGCGCTTGCGCCATTTGTGCTTGGGACCCATCCAGACCGCGAAGGTCTCGGCGAAGTCCTCGTCCGGGTGGCTCTGGGCGTACCAGAGTCGGAGATGCTGCACGTAATTGCGGCTGCCGGGATTGGGCCGGTAGTAGTCGGGGTAGGTTTCCGAAGACTTGCCGAACAGCTTCTGCCATTGGCGTCGGCGCTGCAGCTGATAGGCATGCTGCATCACATGGCCGGTCTCGTGGCGCAGGATCGCCATGGCCTCGGCCCGGGAGCCGCCTTCGACGTCGATGATCTTCTTGCGCTCGAGCCGCATCAGCCGTGGATGGGCGAGGTAGAAGGGGACGGCGATGCCCGGCGAAGCCTCGGAGCTGAACCACTCGTCGCTGAGCCAGGCATGCGGCCGGACCCGGATTCCGCGCTTCTCCAGCTCGCCGTGGAGGTCGTCCAGGCACTCCTCCAGCCACGTCCCTTCGAGCGTGAGCTTGAGGTCCTTGACCTT
>JAYSFH010000686.1:0-2400 GCA_041913405.1 Dongia sp.
CGGCGCCGACCGTCGCTGCTACGGCTTGCCGGACAAGGAGGCGCTGGACTTCCTGCCGGAGATCGTGGATCGGCTGGCCGCGGATCTCTTCGGCATGGCGGCGGTGATCACCCATCCCTTCGAACACGGCCATCCGGACCACGACAGCACGGCCCTGGCGGTATCGCTCGCCTGCCGCCGGCTGGACACGCCGCCGCGGCGGCTGGAATTTGCCAGCTATCATCTCCGGGGCGACGAGCGCGTCTTCCTGCGCTTCCGCGAGGGATCGGGGCCGCCCGAGACCGAGTTCGCCCTCAACCCGGCGGAGCTCCAGCGCAAGCAGCAGGCCGTCGCCTGCTTCAAGACCCAGGCCGCCTTGCTGGAGCTCTTTCCGCTGACCTCGGAGCGGCTGCGGCCGGCACCGGACTATGACTTCCGCAAGCCGCCGGGGCCGGCGCTCTACGAACAGCTCGACGCCATGCCCCGCGCGACCGATTGGCGGGCACAGGCGGACGCAATCCTGAAGCGGATGAGCTAGGGCAGGTCCTTGGCCGGCAGTTTCGGCTTCGGCAGCGGTTCCAGGGTCACCGACTTCGACTGGGCGCCGAGCAGGGATGGGTCGAACATGCCGCCGCCCGAGGGATCGCCGCCGGGCGGGGCCGCGGCATTGACCGGCGCGGATCCCATCTTCTGACCCGACCCCTCGCCCCAGTACTGCGCGCGGCCGCCCTGGGGCCGGCCCTCGTCGATCTCCGCTTGCGCCGCCGAGACCTGGCGCGCGAGTTCGACCGAATAGGGCAAGCGGAAGGCGCGCGGCTCGCCACTCGGCAGATTGGACTCGTCCAGTTCCTCGACCCAGAGATGGATGGCGCCGGGATTGTTGCGCGACGGATTGGGCTCGATCACCCGGGTCCAGAGCACCTGGAAGCGGTCCGGGACCGCGACCGGCGCCGACCAGCCGAGCAGGCGCTGGGTCGCGAAGAAGACGCCGACGTAGAAGAGGCTGGCCACGACGATCGCCGCGATCTTCGCCAGGCGCGGGACCGGGAGGAAGGTCATCACCACCAGCAACAGGGTGCTCAGCAGCACATAGGCGATCACCAGCCCGATGACGCCGGTTTCCAGCCCAATCATTGCGGCACCGCCCCGTTCGTCCAAGGCTTGCCGTCCTTGGAGGAGTTCTGGAAGGTCTGCAGGATCGAGCGCGGGATGCGGTTGGTCTCGGTGACCTCGCCCTTCGCATCCAGGGTGAAGCGCACCGCCGTCTTCTCGTCGCCGCCCTGCAGGAGATTGATGGTCTCCTTGGCGACGATGGTGACCTTGGGGTTGATCTTCTGCACCATGACGGTCACCGGCACCGGCTGCCCGGTCACCGCGGCAAAATGATAGATGTTGACGGTGTATTCCCCGGCGATGATGCCGCGGATGGTGATCAGCTCGCCGTTCACCACGACGAAATCGTTGATGCCGCCGCGGTCGTCGCGGTCGAGCAGCATGAAATCAGCCTCGCGGCGCCGGAACCAGACGATCTGGCCCTGCGGATCCTGCACGAAGGTGTCGATGTCGTCGGGATGGTTGTCCGGCCAGTCCACGGTGATGATGAACTCGGCCTTGCTGTCGACCTTCCCCTTGTCCTCCTGGGGCGCGATGATCAGCAGCGCGGTGAAGAACAGGAAGGCCAGGATCTGCAGCGCCTTGAACAGGACGACGCTGAACGGATCGAAGCTCTCGCCCTGCGGCATCAGCCCGAATTGATCGATCATTCGGCGGAGGCCCCGCCACCCTCGAGCGCCGAGACCACATGCACCTCGGTGAGATCGACGGCATAGGCGAAGATCTTCGACGTGGCGCTGTCCAGCATCGCATACTGGATCTTGAGCAGGATCGACGCCGCCAGCCCGACCAGGGTCGTGTACATGGCGACCGCCATGCCGTCGCTCATCAGCGACATCGAGGAGCGCACCGCCTCGCGGTTCTCAGGATCCAGCCCGCCGATCGGCGCCAGCATCATGATGAAGCCGATGATGGTGCCCAGGAGGCCGAGCTTGAGCATGGTATCGCTGGCGAATGCGCCGAAAGCATTCGAGCCTTTCAGGCGATCGGCGAGGACCCGGAGCAACAAGGTCTGGTCGACCCGCCTGCCGCGCTGATGCGCCGCCTTGGTGATGAGGTCGCGGATATGCCGCGCGACCAGCCCGGTGCCGACCGGGGCGCGGGCTCCGTCGCGCGCCACCGCGGCGCCGGCCCGTTGCGCGGCGGCCCCCTCCCGGGAGATGGAAAGAATCCGCCAGAGGCAATGCAGGCTGCTCAGCGCGTAAAGCAGGCAGATGAGCGGCGAGATGTAAGTACGGTCGCTGTCTATCATCCTTTGGATCAATCCGAAGTACCAAAGCAGGATGACGGCGAAGAAGCTCAAGCCCG
>JAYSFH010000687.1:0-2397 GCA_041913405.1 Dongia sp.
GCTGCACTGCATCGCAGACCGGACGCAGACCGGGAAATTCTTTCTGCGCGCTCTACGCCGTCGTCTGTGTTGCAGTGCGTCGCAGACCGGACGCAGACAAGACAAAGAATCTGGTTCCCCGTGACGGCGGAGAAAACCTTCGCCACCAGAGGCTTAGGCGGTTTTCGCGCCCACGGGGCGTCTGCTTCACATGCCGCCTGCAACACGGACCGGACACGGACGGATTGGAGATTGCCGGCGCGGACGGTCTAATGCGCCTCGGCCCAGTTGTCGGCGATGCCGGCTTCGGCGATCAGCGGCACCGAAATCTGCCGCGCGGGCAGGGCGGCGCCTTCCATCACCTTGCGGGCGAGGTCGGCGGTTTCCTCGGCCTGTGACTCCGGCGCTTCGAAGACCAGCTCGTCATGCACCTGCAGCAGCATGCGGGCATCGAGCTTCGCCTTGGCGAAGGCTTCCGGCATGCGGACCATGGCGCGCTTGATGATGTCGGCGCCGCCGCCCTGCAGCGGCGCGTTGATCGCGGCGCGTTCCATGAAGCTCTTGCGGGCGGGATTCTTGTCGTTGATGCCGGGCACGTGGCAGCGGCGGCCGAACAGCGTCGTCACATAGCCCTGCTCGCGGGCGATCTGCTTGGTGCGTTCCATATAGTCGCGGATGCCGGGGAAGCGGGCGAAATAGGCGGCGATGTAGGCCTTCGCCTCCGCCTGCGGAATGACGAGCTGGGCGGCGAGGCCGAAGGGCGAGATGCCGTAGATGATGCCGAAGTTGATCGCCTTTGCGCGGCGGCGGACCATCGGGTCCATGCCCTCGACCGGCACGCCGAACACCTGGCTCGCGGTCAGCGCATGAATGTCGAGATTGTCTTGGAAGGCCTGCTTCAGCGCCGGGATGTCGGCCATCTCGGCGGCGAGCCGGAGCTCGATCTGCGAGTAATCGACCGAGATCAGCTTATGCCCCTTCTCGGCGACGAAGGCATGGCGGATCTTGCGCCCTTCCTCGGTGCGGATCGGAATGTTCTGCAGGTTGGGGTCGTTGGAGGAGAGGCGGCCCGTGGAGGTCGCGGCCAGCGCGTATGACGTATGGACGCGGCCGGTGCGTGGGTTGATCTCGTCCTGCAGCGCGTCGGTATAGGTGCTCTTCAGCTTGGTGAGCTGGCGCCAGTCCAGCACCTTCTGCGGCAGCGGATGGCCCGAGGTGGCCGCGAGCTCCTCCAGGATGTCGGCGCCGGTCGAATAGGCGCCGGTCTTGCCCTTCTTGCCGCCCTCGCCGAGCTTCAGCTTCTCGAACAGGATGTCGCCCAATTGCTTCGGCGAGCCGATGTTGAACTCGGTGCCCGCCAGCTTGTGGATCTCCTGCTCGAGCGCCACGCAGCGACCGCCGAAATCGCTGGAGAGCCGCTTCAGCTCGTTGACGTCGACCTTGATGCCGGCCAGCTCCATCGCCGCCACCACCGCGATCAGCGGGCGCTCGATGGTCTCGTAGACGGTCGAGAGCCGCTCGGTGACGAGGCGGGGCTTCAGCAGGTTGTGCAGCCGGAGCGTCACGTCGGCATCCTCGGCGGCGTAGTCGCGCGCCTTCTCCACCGGCACCTGGTCGAAAGTGACCTGCGCCTTGCCGGTGCCGGTGACGTCGGAATACTTGATGGTGTCGATGCCGAGATGCAGGCTGGCCAGCTCGTCCAGGTTATGGGCGTGCAGCGCGCCTTCCAGCACGTAGGAGATCAGCATGGTGTCGTCGATGGGTGCCAGCTTGATGCCATGCTTCGCCATCATCGCGACGTCGTACTTGATGCTGTGACCGATCTTGAGGACCCCCGGGTCCTCCAGCAGCGGCTTCAACAGCTCCAGCACGCGCGCCAGCGGCAGCTGGTTCGGCGCGGCACTGCCGCCGCCCAGGAGATCGCCGGCGATACCGGTATGCCCGACCGGGATGTAGCAGCCGTCATTGGGCGCGATCGAGAGCGAGATGCCGACCAGCTCGGCGCTCGCCACCTGCGGCGAGGTGGTCTCGGTGTCGAAGGCGACCTTGCGCGCATGCACCGCATCGGCGATGCATTTCGCCAGCGCGGCCTCGTCGGTGATGAGCCTGTAGTTCTCGCGGTTATGGGCCTGCGGCGCGGCCTTCTCGGTCACCTGGTTCTTGATGATCTTGACGACCGGCGCCGGCCGCGGCGCGGCACCCGGCACCACCTGGACCCCGCCGCGCTCGGCCAGCTTCTGCTGCACGCGGTTCAAGGTGGTGCGGAACTCGTTGTGGCGCAGGAAGCTGAACAAGGTCTCCGGGTCGAAGCCGCGCTTGGCGAACCCGGAGAGCGGCTGCTCGACCGGCACGTCGTGCTTCAGGGTGACCAGCTGCTTGCTGATCCGGGCGAGCTCGGCGTTGGTCTCAAGAGTCTCG
>JAYSFH010000688.1:0-2396 GCA_041913405.1 Dongia sp.
GGGGTGCCGCCGCAATTGGCGCCGTTGTCATCCGATCCGCCCGGCGGCGGGGTCATCTCCGCACAGGAAGCCGCCAGAAGCGCAAAAATGCCGATGAAGCAGCAGCGCGCGAGCTTGAGATAATTCATTGTCGTGTCCTCGAATCTTCCGAACCGACCCCGCCTTCAAGATGCGCATAGGCCTTCGACTGAGCAAGGGCGGCGGTCGATGGAGCGTTCCGCTGTCCCGCGTTTTCGCGCACCGGGCTGTGCGGAAACGCTGTTTCAGGTAGCTGCCGGGACTCACGTCGCCGCCGGCCTCCCGCCGCCCCGGGGATTGCCGAACGCGCCGGTATGCGGGATCCTGACCGCACATCGGGATATTCCACCGCGGCCGGGAAGCCGGGGCGGTCCCGCCATCGCCGATCGGGGAGCGACTTATGCCGGAGTTTCCGAAACTGGGGGGATGCCTTTGCCGCGCGGTGCGCTACACCCTGCTCGCCGCACCGCTCAGCGTGCAGCACTGCCATTGCTCGCAGTGCCGCAAGGGGTTCGCGACCCTGTCGGCGCAAGGCGCCGTCATCCGCCGTCGCGACATCGAGATCACCGGCGAAGACCAGCTCACGGCCTATCGTTCGTCACCGAGCTTCGAGTACCGGTTCTGCCGGACCTGCGGCAGCCGCATTTTCGCCTACGAGGATCGCGAGACGGAGCTGATGTACCTGATGCCGGCCACACTGGATGGCGGCGCCCATCCCGGCCATCCCCGCGACAAGGAATGCCACATCCACGTCGCATCCAAGGCTGCGTGGGACAACATCGGCGACGGCCTGCCGCAATTCGCCGAGGCATCTCCGGACGAGATCGAAACCGACCTCATGCGCACCGCGCGAGGCCAATCCTGATCCGCGGCCAAACCCTCTTCTCGGACGCGCACACATAAAGCGCATAGACGGGTATTCTCCTTAACGCCGCCGCTAACCTGTTTCAGGCCCGACACGCTCCGCCGTGTGTGAAGCGCCAACACTGGGTGACTGACATCACTCTAGCGAGCGTGGTTGCTTGACCGAACCTGCAACGGCTCGCAGCATCGCATCTCCTACTGCGCGTCGTCTCAGTCTCAGCCTCCCGTTTCGGGAGTGCTTCTCGGTCCACGAGTTCAGGGAGAGAGCGGAATGTCCAAGCAGTCAGCGATCACCATCGACAAGAGCCTCGTGCTGGATAAGGCGCGGGCGAAAGCCGCGATCGATGCCATCAAGGATCGGAAGCACCCCATGCTTCTGGAGCGCGGCGTGCAGGCGCGCGGGAAACTCCGCAAGAAGCTGGGCAAGGAGCTGCGGCCGCTCCTCGCCGGCGCCGGCCTCGATCTCGGCAAGCTCGACAAGCTGCTGCAGGTCAATCATGCCGCGCTCAGGAAGAGCCTCGCTCAAGAGCAGGCGGCCAACGCCAGGCAATACGCTCAGGCGCATAAGCAGCGCCTGGCCGGGCTCGCCAACACGCGCGCCGCGCTGGAGCAGATAGCCGGCACCGCTTACCTCACGACGCCCATTCCCGTGGCGACGCCGTTCTTCATCGGCGCGCGGCCGGCGGGGTTCCTGGAGGATTCCAGCATCGCGCCGTTCAATAACGTGGCCAAGCCCTCGCTGCATGTCACGCAGAACACCGACGGCCGGAGCGCCAAGATCAGCTTCTACTTCGCCTGGCAGAATCCGATCGACTTCCTGGCGGTCCTCAACTGCAGCGCCGACGTGATCGTGAACGGCCATGTCCGGAACACAGCCGAGGACGGCATCTTCAGCGGCGGCACGGCCAAGGTCAAATTGCGGACCGAGCTCAACATCTTCATCGGTCAGCTCACCATCTCCTTCCAACAGGGCCAGAAGGCCAACATCGACACCATCAGTGCCGAGGGCGGCGGCATCTTCGACGTCGGCGCCGTCGGCGATCGGGACGTTTCCGCCAGCACCCATCTCAGCGCCTCGAACATCCAGGTCGAGGGCGCCCGGATCGCCGTGTTCGAGGTGGCCTTCATTGCCGACTATTCGATCGACGACGGCAGCATCGACATCGATTTCGCCAGCGGCGATCGCTCGGTGATCGTGCCGGCGCTGAACATCGAGCTGCTGACACCGCCCGGCCCCGGCGTCCGACCGCCCTTCGTGCTGGAGCCCTTCACATCGGTCATCGGGAGGTGAGTGCCATGAAGAAGATCAAGCTCGAGAAAGCCAAGACCGCGAAGACCCGGGGCACCGCGCCGGCCAAGCTCGAGAGGCAGCAGGTGAAGGCCCTGATCGACAAGATCAAGGACCGCAAGCGGCCCGAGCTCGAGCTGCTGCAGATGGAGCGGGAGTCGAAACAGGCGAAGCTGCGGCGCAAGCTCGGCAAGCAGTTGCGGAGCGAGTTCGCCGGCGCCGCCTT
>JAYSFH010000689.1:0-2394 GCA_041913405.1 Dongia sp.
CCGCAGCCTGCTGACCTCCACCTTGTTCCGCACCCAGTTGCAGCGCCAACTGAACATTATGGCTGAAAAGGGCGCAGAGCGGGCAGCTCCTGTCGTTTACGATGCGGTGCGGAGTACTTCGATCAGCGACGCGGTCGGGATCGTTCGTGGCGGTCCGACGGCAGCTTCCACGTTCTTGCGCAGCCGCATGGGTCCGGCCCTGATCAACGCGATGATCCCCGGCCTGGCGGACGCCTTGCGGATCGGGACTGACCCGGTTCTTGGTCAAGCGATACGGGCGCTTTCCGGCGTGGACCTGCCCAGCGTTGCCCAGGCCGTGGCGATCCGGGCGGACAATTCGATCTGGTACCAGATCGGCGCCGAGGAAACCGCCATCCGCGCCAACCCGCAAACCACGAGCGACCCGCTGCTGATCGGCCTATTCAAGGTTTTGTAACGCGCCGGACTGCGATAGCTGTCGGGAAACCGGCTGGGGGCTTGGAGCAAGGTCCGATCCGTGCCACTAGCGGCTCCTGACTCGCATCGGGAGCCGATACCGTGAAGTTCTTCGCCGACACCGCTGAAATCGACGACATCAAGGACCTGGCCGCCACCGGCCTGCTCGATGGCGTAACCACCAATCCCTCGCTGATCATGAAGTCGGGCCGCGATTTCATGGAAGTGACCAAGGAAATCTGCGGGATCGTCGACGGTCCGGTCAGCGCCGAAGTCGTCGCGCTCGACCACGCAGGGATGATGCGCGAGGCTGAAGTCCTGCGCAAGATTGCCGACAACGTCTGCATCAAGGTGCCGCTGACCATCGACGGGCTGAAGACCTGCAAGGCGCTGACCAGCGACGGCACCATGGTCAACGTCACCCTGTGCTTCTCGGCCAACCAGGCCTTGCTTGCGGCCAAGGCCGGCGCGACCTTCGTCTCGCCCTTCGTTGGCCGGCATGATGACAATGGCTTTGATGGCATGGCCCTGATCAGCGACATCCGCCTGATCTATGACAACTATAACTTCGGCACCGAAATTCTGGTCGCCTCGGTTCGCCACCCCGTCCACGTGCTGGAATCGGCCAAGATCGGCGCCGACGTGATGACCGCGCCGCCCGCGGTTATCCGCGGCCTGTTCAAGCACATCCTGACCGACAAGGGCATCGAAGGCTTCCTGGCCGACTGGGCCAAGACCGGACAGGCGATCTGACGATGCTCGTTCCGGCCGTCATCCCGGCGCAGGCCGGGACCCAGTCCGGACAAGCAGGTGTCGTCGCGCTGCGACGGCTCATTCGTTCATGCTGGGCCCCGGCCTGCGCCGGGGTGACCGCAGGATAACAGTTCCAATGGCAGACGAATCTCCACTCGACCGTTTCAAGAGCGTGCTGACCGGCGCCAGCCGGGCCATTGCGCATGAGCCGGAAGTGGAAGTCGCCTGGACCGCCGACAATCCGGTCATCAATGGCAAGAACATGCGCTTGCCGATGCCGGGGCGCAGCCTGCCACGCGACCAGGCGATGGAAGCGCGCGGCTTTGCCGACAGCTTCGCGCTGAAGATTCGCCACCACAACGACAGCCTCCATGCCCGCAACGCGCCGTCGGAGCCGACCGCGCGGGCCGCCTATGATGCGGTCGAGGCGGTGCGGTACGAGGCTCTCGGCTCGCGCGAATATGCCGGGATGGCCGCCAATCTGGAGGCGGCGAACGAAGTGCGGATCGGCGGCGACCCCATCGCCCGCGCCAGCCGCCCGGAAGAAGTGCCGATACCTGTCGCCCTTGCTCTGCTGCTGCGTGAACACCTGACCGGCCAGCCGGTGCCCGAAGCGGCGAAGGCCGGGGTCGACATGCTGCGCGGCTGGATTGGCGAGCGTGCTGGTGCCGATTTCAACGCGCTGGCCAGCAATCTCGACGATCAGGAAGCGTTCCAGAACCTCGCGCTGGACATGCTTCAGCACCTTGAACTGACCCAGGCCGCGCCGACCGAGCAGGAAAGCGAGGAAGGCGAAGAGGGCGAGGAGCAGGAAGAGGACGAGGAACAGCCCGACGAGGGCGAATCCGCCGAAGACCAGACCCCCAGCGAAGTCGCCTCCGAGCCGAGCGAAGGCGAGGACGAGGGCGAAAGCGAGACCGAGCGGCAGATGGAAGACGATTCTTCCGATGCCGAGGAAGCCGACGAAGGCGAGGAGGGCATGTTGCCCACCCGGCCCAACCGTCCGTGGACCGAGGTTCCGGCCAGCTTCGACTACAAGATCTACACCGAGGCTTTCGATGAAGTCGTCGGCGCGAGTGACCTCTGCGACGAGGACGAACTGACTCGCCTGCGCGCCTATCTCGATGCGCAGCTCAAGGGGCTCGGTGGGATCATCACCAAGCTGGCCAACCGCCTGCAGCGCCGCCTGATGGCGCAGCAGAACCG
>JAYSFH010000690.1:0-2393 GCA_041913405.1 Dongia sp.
CTCCATCACTGCACACAAACTGGCCCGCAGAACCGTCCATTGCGTCGGATTTGCGCAGGGTCCCGGCGGATTGCATCAATCCTGGAGCCTCTGCTATCAGCCATCCAGATACCCAGATGATCGGGGAGCATTTCCAGTGAACTCGGCCAGCCTGAAGTCGGGGAATTTGAGGTCCAACCGGGCGCAGAACATCCGGCGCCTCTTGAAGCCGCGCCATGTCTGCATCGTCGGCGGCCAGGCCATGGAGGATTCGATCCGCCGCTGCGCCGATACCGGTTTTGGCGGTGAGATCTGGGTGGTCAATCCGAAGCGCAGCGAGTTGGGCGGCCGCAAATGCTACGCCTCGATCGCCGACCTGCCGGAGGCGCCCGACGCGACCTTCATCGCCGTCCCGCGCGAGCCGACCATCGAGATCCTGGGCGCCCTGAACGCCGCGGGGGCGGGCGGGGCGATCTGCTATGCCGCGGGCTACGCCGAGGTGGGCGGCGAGGGCCACGATCTGCAGAAGCAGTTGATCGAGGCGGTCGGCGACCTCGCCATGGTCGGCCCCAACTGCTACGGCATCCTCAATTATCTCGACGGGATCGCGCTCTGGCCGACCGGGCATAACGGCCGGCGCGTCGAGTCCGGCTGCGCCTTCATCGGCCAGAGCGGCAACATCGCCTTGAACGTCACCGGCAACGATCGGTCGGTGCCCTTCGGCTATGTGATCAGCTCCGGCAACCAGGTGATCCTGACGGTCGCCGATTTCGTCGATGCGCTGACCGAGGATCCGAAGATCACGGCGATCGGCCTCTACATCGAAGGCATCGACGACGTGCCGGCCTTCAGCCGCGCCGCCGCCAAGGCCATGCAGGCCGGCAAGCCGCTGGTGGCCTTGAAGGCCGGCAAGTCCGAGCTCGGCGCCAAGCTCGCCATGAGCCATACCAGTTCGCTGGCCGGCAGCGACCGCATGTACGATTCCTTGTTCGAACGCCTCGGCGTCATCCGGGTCGATACCATCCCGCAGCTGATGGAGACGATGAAGTTCGTCTCGACCGCGGGGCTCCCCAAGGGCGACAAGCTGGCGGTCTTCACCTGCTCCGGCGGCGACGGGCTGATGACCGCGGACATCGCGGAATCGATCGACCTGCCGCTGCCCCAGCACAGCCCGGCCCAGGTCGCCGACCTCCGGACCCAGCTGCCGAACTTCGCCACCATTTCCAATCCGCTCGACTACAACACTTCGCTCTGGGGTCATGAAGACCTGCTGACCCGCTGCTTCGACACGGTGATGGCGGGCGACTACGACGCCGGCATGCTGGTGATCGACTATGCGACCGACGGCGAGGCCAGCGAGCAGGCCTGGGATTGCTCGGTCAATGCGCTGGTCGCCGCCTGCCGCAAGAACGGCAAGCTGCCGATCGTCACCGCGACCTTGCCGGAGCTGCTGCCGGGCCGTGTCCGCGACCTGGTAATCCGCGGCCATGGCGCGCCGATGCAGGGCCTGAAAGAGGCGCTGCACGCCTTCGCCGCCACCGAGCGCTTCGCGCGTTTGCGCGATCGTCTGGCAAGCGCCGGGATGGATGGGGTCACGGTCCCGCCGACCCCGAAACCGCAGGGCGACGGCCGGTTGCTGCCGGAATACGAGGCGAAGCAGCAGCTCTCCGCCTGTGGCTTGAGCGTGCCCGAGGCCCGCGTGGTGGCGCCGGCGGAAGCGGCCCAGGCTGCCACGGCGTTGGGCTTTCCGGTGGTGCTGAAGGTCGCCGCGCCGGTGCTCGCCCACAAGACCGAGGCGGGCGCCGTCGCGGTCAATCTGAAGTCACCCGCCGAGGTCGAGGCCGCGCTGCAGCGGATGAGCGCGTCGCTCGCGCAATACAAGCCGGGCGCCGTGATCGAGCGGGTCCTGGTCGAGAAGATGGTGGCCGATGTCGTCGCCGAGCTGATCATCGGCGTGAAGCGAGATCCGCAATTCGGCCTGGCGCTGGTGATCGGCGCCGGCGGCATCCTGGTCGAGATGGTTCAGGACTCCGCCATGTTGCTGCTGCCGACCGACCGCGCCGCGATCGAGCGTGCGATCGACGGCCTGAAGATATCAAAGCTGATGAAAGGCTATCGCGGCCGTCCCGCCGGCGACCTCCGGGCGGTTGCCAACGCGGTCGCCGCGGTCGCCGCCTTCGCCGAGGCCCATCGCGGCAGCCTGCTGGAGCTCGACGTCAATCCGCTGATGGTGCTGAAGACCGGCGCCGTCGCCGTGGACGCGCTGGTGGTTTTAGCGGGTTAATCGGTCGTCATGCCCGACGAAGGCCGGGCATCCCTGCCGTCCGTTCCAACAAACCAGAAGTCAGGGGTCCCCGGGCCAAGCCCGGGGATGACGATCGAGGTTGGGTGAGCTCAGCGCCGGCGCTGCTGCA
>JAYSFH010000691.1:0-2392 GCA_041913405.1 Dongia sp.
GGCACGAAGTCTGCCGATCCAGGCTTCCGACTCCGCGGGGTCCGCCGCGTATAGGATCGTCATCGAGACTCCAGGGCGCCGAAGTTGACACCTGCACGCCGGGCGGGCTTCACTGCCCACACAACAGTGTCAGGAAGATCATGTCTAGCGCGCAGGCCATCAGTCATGCAACCCAGGGGGACGCAACACCGGCCATCCCGGAACCGGTCCGTGCCACTTGGGAAACGCAACAACAGCTCCCGAAAGTTGCCTATGGCCAGGGCTGCTATGTCTTCGACCAGGACGGCAAGCGCTATATCGATGGTTCCGGCGGCCCCGCGGTCTTTGCGCTCGGGCATTCTCATCCCGAGGTGAATGCCGCGATCAAGGACCAGCTCGACCGCATCGCCCATGGCTACCGCTACACCTTCAGCAGCGATCCGCTGGAGGAGCTTACGGCGATGATCGCGGAGTCCTGTGGTGGCGGGCTGAAGCACATGACCTTCTGCTCCAGCGGCTCCGAGGCGATAGAATCCTGCCTCAAGATCGCGCTGCAGTATCAGGCCGCACTGGGCAAGCCCGAGCGCTGCCGCTTCATCGCCCGCGAGCGTTCCTGGCACGGCAACACGCTGGGTGCGCTCTCGATCTCCGGTTTCCTGGACCGCCGCGCCGCCTTCGAAGGTGCGCTGGCCCCCGCCAGCCTGCTCTCGCCGGCCAATCTCTATCGCCCGCCGGAGGGCGTGTTCCCGGAAGACGTCGCCGCCTTCTGTGCCCGGGAGTTGGAGAACGAGATCCTCCGGCTCGGCGCCGACAAGGTAGCCGCCTTCATCTTCGAGCCGGTGGTCGGTGCGGCGGGTGGCTGGGTCCCCGCCCCGCCTGGCTATGCCAAGCGGGTGCGCGAGATCTGCGACCGCCACGGCGTGCTGTTGATCGCCGACGAGGTGATGTGCGGCGCCGGGCGCACCGGCACCTGGCGCGCGCTCCAGCATGACGGCGTCGAGCCCGACATCATGGCGGTCGCCAAGGGTCTGGCCGGCGGATATGTCCCGCTCTCGGCCGCGATCTACCACGAGCGCCTGCGCGGCCCAATGTACGAGCGCTTCGGCGGGCTGCTCACCGGCCATACCTTCAGCGGCCATACGCTGGGCTGCGCCGCCGGCGTCGCGGTGCAGAAGATCGTCCGCCGCGACAACCTGCTCGAGAAGGTGCGCGAGAACGGGCTGCTGCTGAAGCGGATGCTGAGCGATGCGCTCGGCGATCGCCCCTATGTCGGCGACATCCGCGGCCGCGGCTATTTCCTCTGCGTCGAGCTGGTCCAGGACCGCGCGACTAAGGAGCCCTACCCGCGCGACCGCATGGTCTATCAGAAGGTGACGCGCCAGACCTTCGATAACGGGCTGATCTGCTATCCCGTGGGCGGCAATGTGGACGGCAAGCGCGGCGATATCGTGATCCTCTCGCCGCCCTACATTGCCACGCAGGAAGAGCTGGTGGAGATCGTCGAAAAGCTCGCCAGGAGCCTCGGCCAGGTGATGGCGAGCATCGGATGACGAGCTCTTCTGGCAAATCCGCCGGCTCCAACGTCGTCGCCTTCATCTTCGCCCGCGGCGGCTCCAAAGGCGTGCCGCGCAAGAATCTCCGGCCGTTGGGCGGCGTCTCCCTGCTTGCCCGCGCCATTCGCTGCGCCAAGGCGGTGCCGGCCATCAAGCGGGTCGTGGTCTCCACCGACGACCAGGAGATCGCCGATGCCGGCCGCGCCGAAGGTGCCGAAGTGCCATTCCTGCGTCCCCCGGAGCTCGCCTCGGACACAGCGCGGGAATGGCAGGCCTGGCGCCACGCGGTGGACTTCATCGAGAAGCAGCCCGGTGCCAAGCCGATCGACATCTTCGTCTCGATTCCGACGGTCTGCCCCTTGCGCAACGAGCATGATGTCGCCCGCGCGATCGCGCTCTTCCGCAAGGGCAATGCGGATATCGTCTTCTCGGTGACGCCGTCGCATGCCAATCCCTACTACAACATGGTCGAGCTCGCCCCGACCGGCGAGGCCTCGCTCACCAAGCCGCCCGAAGCGGTGGTGCATGGCCGCAAGAAGGCGCCGACCGTCTACGACATCGTCGCGGGAGTCTATGTGACCAGCCCGGCCTATATCCGGGAGTCGGAGAGCATATGGGGCGGGCGCAACGCCACGATCGAGATCCCGCGCGAGCGTGCGGTCGATATCGACACCGAGATGGACTTCCGTCTGGCGGAGTTCCTGCTGCAGCAGGGCGGCCGGCCATGAAGGTCGGCGATCGCTTCGAGGTCCGCCCCGCCCGGCCGGACGACACCGAGGAGATCGCCCGCATCCACGTCGAGGCATGGCGCGATGCCTATGCCGCGCTGCTGCCCGCCGATTATCTCGCGCGGCTCAATC
>JAYSFH010000692.1:0-2391 GCA_041913405.1 Dongia sp.
CCTACCGCAAGGAAGCCGAACGGCTGATCCTGTGGGCCATCGTCGAGCGCGGCGTCGCACTGTCCTCGCTGGCCACCGAGGATGCCGTGGCGTATCGGGCCTTCCTGCGACAGCCTTCTCCCAGGCAGCGTTGGGTGGGGCCGGCGGCGCCGCGCACTTCGGCCGAGTGGCGGCCGTTCGCCGGCGGGCTGTCCACGCGCTCCAGGGCCTATTCGCTCTCCGTGCTGAGTTCGATGTTCCGGTGGCTGATCGAACAGCGGTACGTACTGGCCAATCCCTTCGCGGGCATCAAGGTCCGAGGCGCCAGGCAGGCGACCCTGGACACGACGAGATCGTTTTCCGAGGGTGAGTGGAAGCTCGTGAGGACGGTCGCCCAAGGGCTGGAGTGGTCGTACGGTTGGCAGCCGAGCGCGGCCCAAAGGCTTCGCTTCCTGATCGACTTCAGCTACAGCACAGGGCTGCGTGCTGGCGAACTGGTGCACGCCACGCTGGGATCTATCGAGGTCGACGCGCAAGGCGATCACTGGCTGCACGTGGTTGGCAAAGGCAGCAAGACCGGCAAGGTGGTGCTGCCGGGGCTAGCGCGAGGTGTTCTGGACCGGCACCTTGCTCAGCGCGGCCTCCCCGTGACGCCAGCGAAGTGGAACCCCGCCACGCCGCTGCTTGGCAGCCTCGATGGCGAGGGCGGCATCACGCCCAAGCGGCTGTGGGCGATCGTGAAGAGGTTCTTCGCCGCGACGGCCGACGTCTTGGCGGATACGAATCCGGCGTTGGCCGAGAAGCTGCTCCGGGCCACGCCGCACTGGATGCGGCACACGCACGCCACCCATGCACTTCAGCGCGGCGCCGAACTGACCACCGTGCGAGACAACCTGCGGCACGCGTCCTTGTCGACCACGTCCATGTACCTGCACTCGGACGATCTTCGCCGGGCCAAGCAGATCGGTGGGGCATTCGAGGCGCCTGCGGCGTGACCGGTCGGGGCAGGTTGAAGCGTGTCAATCTGCACCGAAAGCACAAGGGGTCTCCGAGAGCCGGTTTTGCAAGTGCTTGTCGCGGCTAGAGTTTTTCTGGGGCAGCGTGTCAATCTGCAGGAAAAATACGATTACCCCAGCACGGTGATGTTCTGGATCGCCTTCTTCACCGGCCTGTTCATGATCTATGCCTTGAGCTCCTGGCTGACCAAGCTGATGGCGATGTCCGGCTACAGCCTCGGCTCGGCGCTGAGCTTCGTGATCGCGCTGAACGTCGGTGCGATGGTCGGCGCGATCGGCGGCGGCTGGCTCGCCGACAAGTTCCACATCAAGTGGGTGCTGGTGGCGATGTATGCCCTGGGCGGCGTCTTCCTCACCATGATGACGGTGAAGATGCCGGTCGAGTGGCTGTACCTCGTCATCGCCGCGGTCGGCGCCTGCTCGACCGGTGCGCAGATCGTCGCCTACGCCTACTGCGGCCAGTTCTACCCGATGGCGATCCGCTCCAGCGGCATCGGCATGGCCGCCGGCATCGGCCGCACCGGCGCGATCGCCGCTCCGCTGCTGATCGGCCTGATCGTCTCGCTGAAGCTGCCGCTGGAGCAGAACTTCCTCGTCATCGGCGCGGCGGGCGTGGTCGGCGCGATTGCGCTGGCTTTCATCGACCACAAGCGGTCGGCCTCGGTCGAGCATGCGGCGGCCACGTCGCCGGCCGCGGCGGCGCAGCAGCCGGTCGGCGCCGCGGCACGCGCCTGAGCTTCCACCGATCCGTCCACAGGAGACCACGATGTCCACCTACGCCGCGCCGCTGCGCGACATGCTGTTCACGATGAAGGAGGTCGGCGGCCTGGACGCGGTTTGCGCCCAGCCCGGCTTCGAGGAGACGACGCCCGACCTCGTCGAGGCGGTGCTCGAGGAAGCCGCGCGCTTCGCGGGCGGCGTGCTCGACCCGATCAACTATCCCGGCGACCAGCAGGGCGCGCGCTGGGCCGGCGGCGAGGTCACCGCCGCCGACGGCTTCAAGGAGGCCTTCGGCGAGTTCTGCGCCAACGGCTGGCACGGCATGCCGGCGTCCACCGAGTGGGGCGGCCAGGGCCTGCCGACGCTGGTGTCGACCGCGGTGCTGGAGATGTGGAAGTCTTCCAACATGGCCTTCAGCCTGTGCCAGATGCTGACGCTGGGCGCGGTCGAGGCGATCGCCCACCACGGCAGCGACGACCTGAAGCGCCGCTTCCTCGCGCCGATGGTCGAGGGCCGCTGGACCGGCACGATGAACCTCACCGAGCCGCAGGCGGGCTCCGACCTCGCCGCGCTGCGCAGCCGCGCGGTGCCGGAAGGCGACCACTACCGCGTCTTCGGCAGCAAGATCTTCATCACCTGGGGCGAGCACGACATGGCCGAGAACATCGTCCACCTC
>JAYSFH010000693.1:0-2388 GCA_041913405.1 Dongia sp.
CGCCGATTGCGCAGATGGTGATGATCTGCCAGAGCCCGCCTTCCTTCAGCGGCGCGAACGAAAGTCCGTATTTGAGATCCGGCGGCGCGATGCTGATCTGCCAGATATTCCAGGTCGGACCGAGTGCCGCGCCCCAGAGGATCATCGCGATGCCGATCGCGGAGAAGAACGCGGTGGTGACGCCGAAGAAGCCGACGTAGAACGGGCCGACCCAGAAATCGAACAGATCGCCGCCGACCAGTGTTCCACCGCGGACCCGGTACTTGCGTTCGAAACTCAGCATTGCCATGGGCCGATTCCTCCGCTGGACGATGGGCGGCGGCAGGCGGTCCTGCCGCGCCGGCGCGCTCGATCATCGTCATGCCCGGCATCTCCTTCGAGATGCCCTTATTGGATCTGCAGACCGCGCGTCCGGGCAGCCGGTGAGGCTGGCTGAGAAGCAGCCTCGCCCGCTGCCGCGGACGGGAACGTCAGCCCTGTACCGGGGCTGTCGTCTCCAGCTGGCTCGCTTTGACCCCGTGATTGGGGCCCTCGAGCCAGTTGAACCGGTCGGTGCTGAGCAGGATGAAGTGAATCACCAAGGCCAGCACGAACAGGAACGTGAAAAGCGCGATCAGCGCTCTCCGCGGGTCGAAGATCAACCATATCCGCCACATGTCGTGTCTCCCTCTGCTAGGCGAACTTGGTAATCAGGTAGCTCACGGTGTCTTTCGCACCGTCGAGCATCGAGTAGCCTTCCGGACCCGGCAGCCACGGCCGCCACATCCACGCCAGGATGTGGGCGACGATCGCGATGGCCGTGAAGATCAGGAAGCTCTGCATGAAGATCCGATGGAATTCCTGCGCTTCGCCCTCGGTCAATCCCGAGAGAGAACCGTTCCGTCGGTCACCATCAGCCATGTCGGTCTCCTGCGCTTGATGGTTGGGTTCGGGCCAGCCCGCGCCGGATCGGTGCGGCCGGATTCGCCATGCCGCGGAGCGACAGGACGAACGCAATGGCCCGGCCTTGCCGGGCGATCTGGTGTGCTGCGTGAAGCGTCGGCATCATGCGGCCTGGCCCTCCACGCGGCGTGAAGACTGTTCGAAGCGGAGCCTGGTGACCCGGGTCTCGCCGGCAATGCGTGCGTCGCGCTCGGTCGCGTCTCGCAGCTGCTTCGCCGCGGAGATCCGGATCACCACCGGCTGGCGTTCCACCGCGTTGTCCAACGCGTGTCGCGCGTCGTCGTCCCACGGCAGCCCGACCGCCGCCTGGGCCGGAGTCGCCTCGATCTTGTCGAGTTCGGTGCCGAGCGGCAGGATGTTGAACAGCACGTCGAACAGCGCGTTGCAGACTTCCTGCAGGACATAGGTCGCCCCGGCATAGCCCATGAACGGCGTGCCGGTGTGTCGCCGAATTACGGTCCCCGGAAACGAAGCCGGGATGTAGATCGACCGGGCGCCGATCTCGGCCAGGTACATGCGTTCGTTGTAGCTGCCGAACAGCACCAGCGGCGCCTTCTCGCGGATCATCCGGCGGATCTCCGCGTTGTCGGTCTTCTCGCCGGGCCGCCGCGCGACGGCGAAATTGCAGGGCAGTCCGAGTTCGTCGGCGAGGTAATTGCGCAGGCCGCGGGTATAGGTCTCGTTGGCAACGACCGCGAAATTTGCGGTGGCGAAGAAGTCCTGGGTGACCGAGCGCCAGAGATCCCAGAGCGGCTTGATCGTGGTGTGTTTCTCGCGCTCGATGAACGGCTCCGGATCGAGGCCGAGCAGTTCGCCCAGGGTGCGCAGGAACTTGGTGGTGCTGTGCAGCCCGATCGGCGCCTGCAGGTAAGGACGATCCAGCGCCTCGCAGAGCTGGCGGCCGAACTCGCGGTACATGCAAATGTTGACATCGGCATCGATCAGCCGCGGCACGTCTTCGACATGGCTGCCGAGCGGAAACACCATGTTGATCTCGGCGCCGATGCCCTCGCAGAGCCGGCGGATCTCGGCGAGATCGGACCAGGTGTTGAAGTGACCGTAGATCGGCCCGATGATGTTGACCTTCTTCGGCGCGCCGGGCTTGCGCGCCGGGATCGCTTTCTTCAACCCGTATTCGCTCCACAGCCAGAACATCGCGCGGTTGGCGCTTTGCCACTGGTCCTCGTCGATGGTGCGCGGCAGGAAGCGCTGGATGCCGGTGCCTTCCGGGGTCACGCCGCCGCCGATCATCTCGGCGATCGAGCCGGTCACGACCACCGACGGCAGGTCAGGATCGAGCGCCTGGTGCGCGCGCTTCATCGCCTGCTCGGTGCCGTGCTGGCCGAGCTCTTCTTCGCCCAGTCCGGTGACGACGATCGGCAGCTCGTGCGGCGGCAGCGCGTCGGTGTAGTGCAGCACCGAGGTTACCGGCAGGTTTTCGCAGCC
>JAYSFH010000694.1:0-2385 GCA_041913405.1 Dongia sp.
ATCCGCGGCGCTGCCGCTGGAGAGCACGACCTGCAGCACCGGGCAGTCGGCCACGTCGAAGGGTGTGGCGAACGCACCGCCCGGCTGCGAGACCGCGAAGCCGGTCGCGTTCAGCACCAGGTCGGGCTTGGCTTCCGCGAACAGCGCGGCGATCAGGTCGGCGGCGACGGCGTCCTTCAGGCTGTTGACGTAGACCGGCAGCACATCGATGTCGCGCCGGCCCAGTTCGGCGATCAGCGCATCGATCGGCTTCAAGGTGCCGGCCTGCATCAGCGCGCGGTAGAAGACGATCGCCGCAACCGGCCGCCCGGCACGCCAATGCCGCTTGAGATCGGCGAGGTTGGTGACGGTTTCGCCCGGGAAATAGAGTCCGGCCTTCAGCAGCGGCCGCGGCTCCAGCCATTCGACGTCGCGGCCGATCAGGCTCGCGGCATGCAGCAAGGCCTGCTGCGCATTCTCGATCCCGCCCTCGGTGCAATAGCGCCAGAGCCGGTGGGCGCTTTCCGTCGGCAGCGTGGTGAAATCGGCAAGCTCCGGATCCGGCTGGTCGTCGCCGGGCAGTACCGCGAGCGGGATGCCGTTGGCGCGGCAGGTCGCGGAGATCTCCTCCAGCCCATAGGGCCAGTAGCGCCGGCCGCCGATCAGCCGCACGATCACCAGCTTCGCCTGCGCGATGATGTCCTCGACATAGGCATCGACCGAGAGGTGATGCTGGAGCATGAGCAGATTGGCGAGCCGCAGGCTCGGCTTCGGCTCCGGCAGTGCGTCATGGGCGGCGGCGAGGCAGGCCAGCTCGGTATCCGCGGCGGACAGAATGACGATCTCGCCCGGCGTCTGGCCGAGGTCGATCGCACTGGTCCCGTCGGAAATCTCGCCCGGCTTGGCCGCGAGGAGGTGCATCTCAGCCCTTGACCGCTGCTTCGATCGCCGCGCGGTCGAGGCCTTTGAGGCCGATCACCACCAGCCTGCCCTTGCGCGCCTCGTCGGAGCCCCAGGCGCGGTCGTAGTAATGCTGGATGCGGCCGCCGACGCCCTGCAGCACCAGGCGCATGTCGCGGCCGGCCACGTCGAGGAAACCCTTCACCCGCAGGATGTCGTGGGTCGCGATCGCCGGCTTCAGCCGCGCCAGCAATTCCTCCGGGGCTTTCAGCACCGGCATGTCGATCTGGAAGCTCTCGAACTCGTCGTGGTCGTGGTCCTCGCCTTCGAGCTCGTGGTGCGAGAAGCGGGTGTCGAGATCGTCTTCCGCCGCGGCACCCAGGCCGAGCAGCACGTCGGGGTCGATCGCGCCGTAGCTGGAGAGAACCAGCTTCGCCTTGCGCTTCATCTCGCGGTCAATCACATCCTTGGCGGCGGTGCGGTCGTCCGGGGACATCTGGTCGTTCTTGTTGAGGATGATGAGATCGGCGCTGTTGATCTGGTCCTCGAACAGCTCGGCGAGCGGGCTCTCGTGGTCGAAGGATTCGTCGGCGGCGCGCTGTGCCGCCACCGCCTCCGGGTTGTCGGCGAAGCGGCCGGCCGCCGCGGCGGGACCGTCGACCACCGCGATCACGCCATCGACCGTCACCCGGGTGCGCACTTCCGGCCAGTTGAAGGCGCGGATCAGCGGCTTCGGCAAGGCGAGGCCCGAAGTTTCGATCACGATATGCTCCGGCGGCTGCGGCCGGTCGAGCAAAGCGGTGATGGTCGGCAGGAAATCGTCGGCGACCGTGCAGCAGATGCAGCCGTTGGCCAGCTCAACGATGTTCTCTTCCGGGCAATCCTCGATGCCGCAGCCCTTGACGATCTCGCCATCGACCCCGAGCTCGCCGAACTCGTTGATGATGAGGGCGATGCGCCGCCCGCGCGCGTTGCGCAGCAGGTTCTGGATGAGACTGGTCTTTCCGGCGCCCAAAAAGCCGGTCACGATGGTCGCGGGAATCTTGGTCGTCATTCTCTTCTCACTTCAATTTCGCCCTATTTCAATCTTTGGGGAATGCCGGCGGTCACGAAGACGACGTGATCCGCCTTCTCCGCCAGGCGTTGATGCAGGATGCCGGCGAGGTCGCGGAACCGCCGGGCCAGCGCATTGTCCGGCACGATGCCCTGCCCCACCTCGTTCGACACGAAGACCACCGGCCCGCCGAACTGGCCGAGCGCGGCGATCAAGCCGTCGATCTCGGCCTCGACCTTCCGCTCCTGCCCCAGCAGATTGCCGAGCCAGAGCGTCAGGCAATCGACCAGGACCGCCGCTCCCTGTTCCGTTTCGGCCTTGAGCGCACCGGCGAGGTCGAGCGGCTCCTCGACGGTCTTCCAATCCGAATCCCGGCGCTCGCGATGGGTCTTCACCCGCGCCGCCATCTCGTCGTCCAGCACCTCGGCGGTGGCGAGATAGGTGCGGCGCCC
>JAYSFH010000695.1:0-2376 GCA_041913405.1 Dongia sp.
GGCTTCGGTGCCGGCGGGGATTCACACAGCTTCCTGCGGGGTATCCAGCTGACCGATGGAAGCGGCGCCGCGCAATTCAACACCATCTTCCCCGGCTGCTATCCGGGACGCACCAACCACATCCATTTCCAGGTACGCACGGCCGGCGCCGTCGCGGGCGAGACCTACCGCGGCGGCCATGTTGCGCATACCGGCCAGGTCTTCTTCCCCGAGGAAACCACACTGCGTCTGATGCAGACGCGCTTCTACGCCGAGCATCAGGTGTCACGCACCGGCCAGGCCGAGGACGGCATATTCCAGCATCAGGGTGGCCGGGCCGCCATCGCCTCCCTGGCGCCGTTGGTGCCGGAGACGGGCGCCCTGCTCGCGAAGCTGGTCGTCGCGGTCGACCCGTTGGAAGCATAAGCACGACTTCGCACACCCCAATCGGGGCCACGTCGCCACCACATGCTTGGACGCAACGCCCGCAATCGTTAGGATGGCGGCAGTGCAACGCCGGGGGGCGTGGGAGACCAAATTTCGTGCTCGGAGACGTGCTCTCCTTTTTGCGGACCCAGTACAAGCCGGGTCCCGGCCAGTTCCTGCAGATCGACCCGAAGATCATCATCGACAAGATGGACTTGCGGCAGCGGGCGGCCGATCGCGCGCGCGCCAACCAGCCGGCGCCGGATTCCGCCTCGCTGGACGAGGTCGAGCAGGAGATCGAAAGCACGATCCGCAGCATCGCCGCCGAGGACCAGGCCCGCACCTACGACCAGATCACGACTTACGAGCAGCGGCTGCGCGGCGCCGACGTCGCGGGGGCAGCGGTCGATATGCGGGTCATCGCCCGGCAGGCCGAGAGCGACATGGAATCCATGCTGCTTGCGATCAAGGGCGACCTCCGGGTCGCGCGCAAGGAGGTGCTCGACCGCGAGCGCACCCTGGAAGCCTTCCGGAAGGATCACGGCCTGCGCCGCCCGGCGCATCCGCCGCGCGGGCATTTCCTGTTCTCGGCGATCATCGTGCTGCTGTTCGCGGCGGAAACCCTGCCCAACGCCATCATCCTCGGCGAGGGCGAGGAGCTCGGCATTGCCGGCGGCTACACGGTCGCGATCCTGTTCTCGCTGATCAACCTGTCGCTGGGATTTGCCGCCGGGCGCTGGGGCTGGACCAACGCCATCCACAAGAATTTCTTTCGCAAGCTGTCCGGCCTCGTCCTTGCCGCCGGCTGCCTCGGCGGCGTGCTGCTGATCAATCTCGCCCTCGCCCATTACCGCGCCGCGGTCGAGAGCGGCATGGCCTCCAGCGCCGCCGCGGCCGCGGTCATCCCGCTGATGCAGGCGCAGCCGCTGGTGCTGGGCGACATCAAGTCGGTGATCATGGTGGCGATGGGCGTCATCTCGGCGCTGATCGTGATGATGGAAGGCTGGTTCTGGGAGGAGCCCTATCCCGGCTATGCCGAGGTCTCCGATCACCTCCGCCAGGCGCAGGCGCGTTATCACGACCTGGTCGAGGAGAAGCTCGACCACCTGAAGAGCGTGCAGGAGGAGTTCGTGCAGAAGATCCAGGTCGCGCGCTCGCGCCTGCGCGACCGCCGGCTGGAGATTCCCTATGTCATGCAGGAGCGGCAACGACTGCTCGCCCGCTTCAAGGATCATCTGACGCATCTGCAGGATGTCGGGCGGCAGGCGCTGGTCGTCTACCGGGACGCCAACCGCAAGGCGCGCCAGGTGCCGGCCCCGAAGCGCTTCGACGAACCCTGGCACCTGAACGGCTTCGGCCCGATCGAGTTGGCCGAGCTGCCGCCGATCCCGGAGAGCGAATACGCCAAGGCGAACAAGGCGCTGGAAGACAGCATCAACAAGCTGCAGACGGCCTACGAGGAGGCGATCCGCTGGATCCGGCATCTGAGCGAGAACGATCCGGACGCGCCGAGCCCGAGAATGGAATCCAATGGCGCCGCGCCGCAGATCTAGCCGCCGTCGAGGAGGCTCGGAGACGCTGGCGCTCAAGGCGATTGCCATAGCGATCGTGGTGGTCGTGCTGTTGGGCCTCGGTGGGGTCTTCTGGTTTGTGCAGAACCGCGCCGCCCAGCTGGCGTCGCTCGATCCGGAGACACTCTGCCCGAAGAGCGGCCCGACCTCGCAATTCGCCGTGCTGGTCGACCGCACCGATGCCCTGAACGAGATCCAAGGCGAAGCTTTGCGCCGGCAGATCATCGCCTGGGCCGCGGCGATCCCGAAACACGGCAGCTTCAAGGTATATGAAGTGGGGCACTCTGGAATCGAGGGGGGCGGCGCCCTGCTCCAGCCGGTGGTCGCCGTCTGCAATCCCGGCGACGGCTCGGACCAGTCGGCGATCGACTCCAATCCGAAGATGTGGCGCGCGCGTTAC
>JAYSFH010000696.1:0-2376 GCA_041913405.1 Dongia sp.
GCCCTGGTGCTGGGGATCGGTCTCGTGGTCGACGACGCGATCATCGTCGTCGAAAACGTGACCCGTCACCTGGAAGAGGGCATGAAGCCTTTCGATGCCGCGATCCGTGCGGCGCAGGAACTCGGCGGGCCGATCCTGGCGATGACCGTGGTGCTGGTGGCCGTGTATGTCCCGATCGGCTTCCAGGGCGGCCTGACCGGCACGCTGTTCACGGAGTTCGCCTTCACGCTGGTCGGCGCCGTGACCATCTCGGCGATCGTCGCGCTCACGCTGTCGCCCATGATGGCCTCGCGCATGCTGCGCCCCATCGCCGAAGCGCCGGAGTGGGAAAAGAAGCTGCTGCACTTCGTCGATGCCACCTTTGAAAAGGTGCACACGCGCTATATGCGCGCGGTGAAGTCGAGCCTGACGACCGTGCCGGCGACCATCCTGTTCGCCGTGCTTGTTCTTGGCGGCATCTTCTTCCTGTACAACTGGTCGCAAAAGGAATTGGCGCCGCAAGAAGACGAAGGCTTCCTGCTCGCGTTCTCGACCCCGGCCTCAAACGCGACCCTGGAGCAGCGCCGCATGTACGGCGACCAGCTCTATTCCCTCGCGGTGAAGTATCCGGAAGTGGCGCACATCTTCCAGATGGAGCTGCCGGGCCAATCGATCGCCGGCTTCCCCTTGAAGACCTGGGATCAGCGCGACCGTTCGGCCCAGGAGATGCAGCAGGTGATGCAGATGGACCTCGGCCAAATCGCCGGCATCCAGCCGCAGCTGTTCGCCCCGCCGTCGCTGCCGGGCGCGCAAGGTCTGCCCATCCAGATCGCCATCGGCACGACGCAGTCCTTCAACCAGCTCAACGACGTCAGCCAGCAGTTCCTTCAGGAAGCGCTTAAGAGCGGTCAGTTCATGTTCCTGATGTCGGACCTGAAGTTCACGCGTCCGCAGATCAGCATCGATATCGACCGCAACAAGGCGGCGCAGATCGGTCTGAACATGAGCGACGTGGGCAACGCGCTGGCCGCCATGCTCGGCGGCGGCTACGTGAACTACTTCAGCATCGAAGGGCGGTCGTACAAAGTCATTCCGCAAGTGCAGCAGGAATACCGCCTGAACCCCGAGCAGATCCTGGACTACCAGATCCGCACGGGAACCGGGGACATGGTGCCGCTGTCGACCATCGCGACCATCTCGAACAAGACGGTTCCGGAATCCTTGGCCCACTTCCAGCAACTGAACGCCGCGACCTTGCAGGGCGTGCCCATGCCGGGCGTGAGCACGGGCGACGCCATTGCCAAGCTGCAGGAGATCGCGGACACCATCCTGCCGGACGGCTATTATCTCGATTACGGCGGCCCCAGCCGCCAGTTCATGAACGAATCTTCGGGCTTCCTGGTCACCTTCGGCTTCGCGTTGATCATCATCTATCTTGCGCTCGCGGCGTTGTTCGAAAGCTTCCGCGATCCGGTGATCATCCTGGTGTCGGTGCCGATGTCGATCGCCGGAGCGCTGATCTTCATCAGCCTCGGGGTTGGCGGCACGAGCATCAACATCTACACGCAGGTCGGCCTGGTGACCCTGATGGGCTTGATCAGCAAGCATGGTATTCTGATCGTCGAATTCGCCAACGAGCTGCAGCTCGCCGGAAAGTCGAAGCTGGAAGCCGTGGAAGAAGCCGTCAGCATCCGTCTGCGTCCAATCCTGATGACCACGGCGGCGATGGTGTTCGGCGTGCTGCCGCTGATCATCGCCAGCGGCGCGGGCGCCGGTGCGCGCTTCAACATCGGCTTGGTGATCTTCACCGGGATCTCCATCGGCACGCTGTTCACGCTGTTCGTCGTGCCGGCGGTATATATGGTGCTGGCGACCGACCACCGCGCGGCCGAGACCAAGAAACTGGCCGCAAGCAACGCGCCGGCGGAGTAAGTTTCCGTGACTGAAACGAGGCCGGCGGCGACCGTCTTGCTGTTGCGGGACGGCCGCGCCGGCCTCGAAGTCTTTATGGTGCGCCGCCATCACCTGATGGGTTTTGCCGGCGACGCACTCGTTTTTCCCGGAGGACGGATTGACGATACCGACCGCGCGCTTGCCGCGCGGGCGGAGCTTTGCGCGCCGCTTGTGGGCCTTGACGAAGGCGCAATGGCGTTCCGCGTCGGCGCTCTGCGCGAAACTTTCGAGGAAAGCGGAATTCTTCTTGCCCACAAAGACGGGCGGCCTGCGGATGCCGCGTGCGTTGCCGGCCTGAGCGACGCGAGGATGCAGGTCGCCAAAGGAGAATTGGCGTTCGCCGATCTATTGAGCCGCGAGGTCATGACGCTTGCGCCGGAGCGCCTCGTCCCCTTCGCACACTGGATCACGCCGCCGGTATTCCCGAAACGCTACGACACGATG
>JAYSFH010000697.1:0-2369 GCA_041913405.1 Dongia sp.
CAAGATCATCGGCGCCGACCCGCAATCGGTGAAAGTCAGCGGTGACAGCGTCGGCACCTTCCGCCTGCTGGTGAAGGCGCCGCGTGAGAGCCTGAAGCGCAAGCAGACCGACATCACGATCCGCGCGGCCAACATCACCACCGGCGAGGAGAAAGAGCATGGCGCCATCTTCAGCGGCCCGGAGCCCGACGATGACTGACCTGATGCAGACAGCGCGCCCGCAGCGGCGGTCGCTCTGGATCCCGACCCTCATGGTGGTCCTGATGCTGGGCGTGGTCGTGGTCAACGGCGTGATGATCTTCTTCGCCCAGAGCACGTTCAGCGGCCTCGACACCACCAAGGCCTACCAGGAAGGCATCGAGTACAACGCGATCCTGAAAGAGGCTGCTGCCAGCGCGGCTCTGGGCTGGACCGCGAAGACCGCCATCACACCGGCGGTCGGCGGACGACATCTCGCTGTCACCGTCACCGACAAGGCCGGCCAGCCGGTCCAGGGCCTGACGCTCGAGGCGCATCTGGTGCGCCCGGTCAGCACGGCTTTCGACCAGAAGCTGACGCTGCGGTCCGAGGGCGCCGGGATCTACGGCACCGACGTGACCTTGCCGGCCGATGGAAGCTGGGAGCTGCGGCTCTCGGCGCTCGAGGGCAGCACCGACTGGCAGGTCGTGCAGCGGATCTTCGTGAAGTGAACGCAGTGCCGCAACTCGCGGAGACGCTCGGCGTCCGCGGGCTTGCGGCTGATCGCCCCTGCAAGCATTGCGGTGCGCCGTTCAGGGGTGAAGGCGAGTTCTGCTGCCATGGCTGCGCCGGTGCCTATGCACTGGTGCAGTCGCTCGGGCTCTCGCGCTACTACCAGCAGCGCGTGGCCGATCCTGCCCAGCCGCCGACGCGGCCGGATGAGATCGAGACCGAGATCGACCTCTCGGCCTGGAGCCGCGACGTGGCGCCCGGCGAGAAGGAGCTGGCCCTCATGATCGAGGGCCTGCAATGCGGCGCCTGTGTCTGGCTGATCGAGCAGAGCTTGCTGAAGCAGCCGGGCGTCGTCTCGGCCCGCGTCGCCCTCTCCACCCGGCGCCTGACCTTGCGCTGGAAGGAAAGCGAAACCGATCCCGAAGGCCTCGTCCAACTGGTAACCCGGCTCGGCTACAAGCTGGTTCCCTGCGATCCGGAGCGGCTGGCCTCCGAAGCCGACACGGAGAGCAAGGCGTTGCTGACGGCGATGGCCGTGGCGGGCTTCGCCGCCGGCAACATCATGCTGATGTCGGTCTCGGTCTGGTCCGGCGCCGATCCCGGCACCCGCGACCTCTTGCACTGGATCTCAGCGCTGATCGCCATCCCGGCGATCGCCTATGCCGGCCGGCCGTTCTTCCGCTCGGCCCTGGCGGCACTCAAGGCCCGGCGCACCAACATGGACGTGCCGATCAGCCTCGCCATCATCCTCGCTCCATCGATCTCCCTCTTCGAGACCTTCCGCGGCGGCGAGCATGCCTATTTCGATTCCGCGGTCACCCTGCTCTTCTTTCTGCTGATCGGCCGTTATCTGGACCGCCGCGCCCGCGGCCGGGCGCACGCGACCGCCGCCCGCCTGCTCGCCTTGAACGCCGTCGCGGCCACAGTGGTCGAGCCCGATGGCCGCCAGCACAGCCTGCCGCCCTCGCAGCTTCGCCCCGGCATGACGGTGCTGATCGCGCCTGGCGGCCGCGCGCCTGCCGATGGCACCATCACGACCGGCAACAGCGATCTCGACCTCTCCGCCATCACCGGCGAAAGTGCGCCGCAAAACTGCAAGCCCGGCGACCGCCTGTTCGCCGGCACGCTCAATCTCACCGGCCCCTTGAAGATGCTGGTCAATGCGGTGGGCGATTCCACCCTGCTCGCCGACATGGTGCGGCTGATGGAGGCGGCGGAATCCAGCAAGGGCCGCTTCACCCGCATCGCCGACCGGGTGGCGCGGCGCTATGCGCCGGTCGTGCACGTGGTGGCGCTGACCACCTTCCTCGGCTGGTGGTTTGGTGGCGGCCTGGCCTGGACCGATGCGCTGATGATCGCGGTCGCGGTGCTGATCATCACCTGCCCCTGCGCCCTCGCGCTCGCGGTGCCCGTCGTCCAGGTGGTTGCCAGCCAGCGCCTGATGCGCTCCGGCATTCTCCTGAAGAGCGCCGATGCACTGGAGCGCCTGACCGGCATCGACACCGTGGTCTTCGACAAGACCGGGACACTGACCCTCGGCCGCCTGGAATTGCAGCCCGGAGCCGATCACGCGCTGCTCGGGATTGCTGCCGGCATCGCCGCCAACAGCCGCCATCCCCTGGCGCGCGCCCTCTCCCGTGCCGCCCCCGAGTCCACGGTGCTGACCGGCGTCGAGGAAC
>JAYSFH010000698.1:0-2366 GCA_041913405.1 Dongia sp.
GGAACAGGTTCTGGTTCGGGATGATGATCAGCGTATCGACATACTGCTGCAGCTCCTGGATGCCCGACTCGGCGAGCCGCATGCGGTGCGCGCCTTCGAAGTGAAAAGGCTTGGTCACCACGCCAACGGTCAGGATGCCCTGCTCACGGGCGATCTGCGCCACGACGGGGGCCGCACCGGTGCCGGTGCCGCCGCCCATGCCGGCGGTGATGAAGGCCATGTTGGAGCCGGCCAGCTGGTCGGCGATCTCGCGGACCGCCTCTTCCGCGGCGACGCGACCGACGTCCGGGCGCGCGCCGGCGCCGAGACCCTTGGTCGTGCTGGAGCCGAGCTGGATGCGGCGCTCGCACATGCTGCCCTGCAAAGCTTGGGCATCGGTGTTGGCGATCAGGAATTCCACGCCCTCGAGCTGGGCGCGAATCATGTTGTTGACCGCATTGCCGCCGGCGCCACCGACGCCGATCACGGTGATGCGCGGCCGGATGTCGAACGGATCCGACGGAATCGAGAGATTGAGTGCCATGTAGTGCCTCCTAAGAGTTTTGATGGTCGTTGATCAGAAGTTTTCTTTCAACCAAGAACCAAACCGTCCGAAGAGTCCGGACGAAGATTCGTGCTGGGAACGGCTTGGTTTCAGGCTTTCAGGCTCTGCTTGCAGTGCGTAGTTCAAGAGACCGGAAGCAGTCGCGAAGGCCGGGCCGCCGGTCGAATCGGCCAGACCATGAATGCGAATCGGACGGCCCATGCGGACCTGCTTGTCGAGAACGAGAGCGGCAAGCTCTCTGACGCCGCCGAGCTGACTGCCGCCGCCGGTCAACACGACGCGACGGCCGGCGATCTTGTCGAAGCCGGAAGCTTCGAGTCGGCTGCGCACCAGCTCGAAAGTCTCCTCGAGACGCGGCTGCACGATGCCGATCAGGATCGAGCGCGGGATCGGGTTGGTGATGCCCGCCTCCTCCTCGCCGACCTGGGGAACCTGGATGATCTCGCGCTCATCCGCGGGTGTGGCGAGACAATTCCCATAGAGCGTCTTCATGCGTTCGGCATGGGCCAACGGAGTCGAGAGGCCGCGGGCTATGTCGTTGGTGACATGCGAGCCACCGATCGCGATCGAATCGGTGTAGACCACGTGGCCGTCGAAGAAGACCGCGATCGACGTGGTGGCGGCGCCCATGTCGATCACGGTGACGCCGAGGTCCATTTCGTCCTCGACCAGGGTGGCGAGACCCGAGGCATAGGGCGAGACCACCAGCGCCTTGATCTCCAGATGGCAGCGGGTGACGCAGTTGGTGAGATTGCGGACCGCGCCGGCCGCGGCGGTGACGACATGCATGTCGACGCCGAGCCGGTCGCCGAACATGCCGCGCGGGTCGCGGATGCCGCGGGAGCCGTCGATCGTGTAGCCGACCGGGATCGAATGGATCAGCCGCCGCTCGACGCCGCCGTTGATCTGCGCGCCCTGCATCAGGACCCGCTGCAGGTCGTGGTCGCCGATCTCGCGGCCCGAGAGCGGCACCTCGACGCCGATGGTCTGCGAGGCGGGATAGCCGCCGGAGAGGTTGATCACCACGTCGGTGATCGTCTCCTGCGCCATCTGCTCGGCGGCATGGACGGTGGAGAGCACGGCCATCTCGGCCTGCTCCATGTCGATGATGGCACCCTGGCGCACGCCGCGCGAGATCTGGTGGCCGATGCCGACCACGTTCGGCTTCCCATCGTCGGCCAATCGCGCGATGAAGCAGCAGATCTTGCTCGAGCCGACATCGACGGCGGCAATCAGACCGTTCTTGGTCACAATCCGCGGCTTCTTCATCGCAGCTCCCCCAAATCCCTCAAGTCGCGTTCCATGTTCATCCCCGAACTCATGTCTCGTTGCTCTTGCCAGGTACCGCCGGGTCGACCGCCGGCTGCGGATGGCCCTGGCGCACGACGACGCGGTCGGGCTGCCTGAGGTCGACCACGGTCACGTCCTTGTCGAGCAGGTTGTCCTGGCGGTTGAGGTCGGCGAAATGGCGCCAGGCTTCGAGCGCGCCGTCCTCGGGCAGCTTCACATCGACGTCGTTGTCCATGCGGATGTTCCAGCGCCGCTTGCCGACCAGCACGGCGGCCGTCACATGCGTCCGCAGTTCCGGCTCCTGCGCCAGGATGTCGAACAGGTCCTGGGCCTTCTTCGGCGCATCCTCGCCGACGATGATCAGCAGCTTGGCGTATTTGCCGAGATTGGCGGTCTCGATCACCGCACCGTCGCGGCTGACCAGGAACAGCTTCTGGCTCCGTTGCCAGAGCGCCATCGGCTCGGCCTCGGTGACCTGAACGATGAGTTGGTCGGGGAAGCGGCGCTCGACGCTGGCGGTCTCGATCCAGGG
>JAYSFH010000699.1:0-2351 GCA_041913405.1 Dongia sp.
GGCCGGTGACGAACATGTAGGAACTGTCCTTCACCATGAAGATGAAGTCGGTCATCGCCGGCGAATAGACCGCGCCGCCGGCGCAGGGCCCCATGACCAGCGAGATCTGCGGCACCACGCCGGAAGCCATGATGTTCTTCTGGAACACGTTGGCGTAGCCGGCCAACGACGCGACGCCTTCCTGGATGCGGGCGCCGCCGGAATCGTTGAGGCCGATCACGGGCGCGCCGACCTTCATCGCCTGGTCCATGACCTTGCAGATCTTCTCGGCATGGGCTTCCGAGAGCGAGCCGCCGAAAACCGTGAAGTCCTGGCTGAACACGAAGACCAGCCGGCCGTTGACCGTGCCGTAGCCGGTCACCACGCCGTCGCCCGGCACCCGCTGCTCCGCCATGCCGAAATCGATCGAGCGGTGCTCGACGAACATGTCCCATTCCTCGAAGGAATCGGCGTCGAGCAGAAGCTCGATCCGCTCCCGGGCGGTCAGGCGGCCCTTGGCATGCTGGGCCTGGACCCGGCGCTCGCCGCCGCCGGCCCGTGCCGCCGCCCTTTTCTCCTCCAACCGGCGAAGGATTTCCTGCATCGACCATCCCCCCAGGACTCGCGGCGGGCTCTGGAGCCCTGTTTTTGCCGCAGGTGCGAAATCCCCTTAGCAGAAAGGTTTAGCCTGTGCCAGTCGAGTCAGCGCCGCTAGACCAACTCGACCCGGACCTTTCGGCCGACCAGTATGGCCGCGCGCTGCAGGCTCGAAAGGGTGATGTCGTCCTTTGGATCGAGCAGGCGGTTAACCTGTGTCCGGCTGGTCTTCAGCAACGTCGCCATGCGACGGCGAGAGATATTCTTCTTCTTCATCGCCTCTGCGAGCTGCCAAGCGATCACCTCCTTGATCGCCTGCGCCTGGGCTTCATCGAAGAACTCTTCTTCCTTCAGGAAGTCATCAAGGGTCGATCCGACGCTCTTCTTCTTGCTCATCGCCCGAGGTCCCTTTTCCGCTTCTGCGCCAACTTCAAATCCTCATCCGGCGTCTTGCGCGTCTTCTTGATGAAGCCGTGCAGCGCTATGAGCTTCTGTCCGTATGGACAGATCAGCACTCGCGCCGTGGTTCCGTTCGGCAGATCTGTCCGTACTTCCCAAAGTCCGTCACCCATGGCCCTGCAGAGCGGCATGCCGACCGGCCAGCGCCACTGGACCCGCATCAGATCGAGGCCGACCGCCTTTCGGTCTTCCGCCGCAAGGTCTTTCAACCAGTCCCGCACCGGTTCGCTGCCCGCAGGCGTGCGATAGAAATGGAGAGCGATCTTCGGCTGTCGCGCCACCGGCTGAGCCTGTCAGACTATGTACTTTTAAAAGTACCAGCCGGCGTCTCCAATGTCTAGGCAGATGCCAACAGATCGAGAAAGCGCCGTGCGGCAATCAGGTCAGCATTTTGGCCGGCCCGGCGCTTTTCGGCCTCCGGGTCGATGCCCCAGCGTTCGGCCTGGTAGAGCTCGTCCAACTGGGCCGCCTCGGCCGCGGCTTCGGGGCTGATCCGGCCCTCCAGGACCGCCAGGCCGATCGCCAGCGAGCCCGCCGCCCCGGTCATCACCCCGAGGGCGGTCAGCCTGAGGTCGTCCTGGGCCGCGACCGCGCGGCTGAGCGCCGCCAGGGCCTGGTCGGATTGCGGGATCGCCATCACGCCCGCGGCCTTCTGCAAGGAAACGTCATAGCGTTCGCGCAGCCAGTCGATCAGCGGGTCCCAATGGGCCGCCTGGCGGGCCACCAGATCATCCGGTCCCTCGGCGCGGTAGCAGACGAGATCGGTCGCTGCATAGCCGGCGGTCTCGGCGATGATGCGGTCGCGGTCCGGGGCCACGCGGTCGATCGCGGTGCTGGCGAGCTGCATCAGCGGCATCGTGTCCGGCTTCACCTTGGCTTCCTGCGCGTTCCATTCGGCGGCGATCGCCTCGGCCAGCGCGCGGGTCGGCAAGCCGAGCGGGTTGCGCGCCGGGGTCTTCACCACCTTGCCGTCGAGCGCGATGCGCCAGACGTCACCGTCAGCCACAGCGGTGGCTTCCTTGTAGAAGCGGCGGGCGACGTCGATGGTCATGGCAGAAATTGGATCTGTTGCTCGCCCCACACTAGTGCGTCATGCCAAGGCTTGGCCTTGGCATCCACGAGTTTGGAGCGATCGGCGTGGTGCAGCGGATTGAAACTCGTGGATCCCAGGGCCCCCGCGGACGCATGTCCGCATTCGCGGACGGGGCCTTGGGATGACGACCTTGAGGAATTGAGAGACTGAATAGTCAAGACAACGATCGTCAGTTGCCGAACAGGCTCTTGCCGAGATCGTCGATCGCCTGGCCGGCGGCTTC
>JAYSFH010000700.1:0-2032 GCA_041913405.1 Dongia sp.
CCCTGAAATCCGAGACAACAATCAGCAAAGACCGGGGCAATCCCATGGCGAAGCGAGCGAGCACGCGGCCGGCCGGGCGCGTGATGTTCACCGGCGGCAGCGGCAAGGCCGGCAAGCATGTCGTGCAGTATCTGGTGGACAGCGGCTATCAGGTTCTAAACCTCGATTCGAAGCCGCTGGACAATCCGAAGGTCCGCACCCTCATCACCGACATCACCGATTCCGGCCAGGTCTTCAACGCGCTTTCGAGCTACATGGGCTTGCACGAGTTCGATCCTTCGCTCAGGCCGCAGCAGGTCGATGCCGTGGTCCATTTCGCGGCGATCCCGCGGATCATGATCACGCCGGACAACGAGGTGTTTCGCGTCAACGCGCTCGGCACCTACAACGTGGTCGAGGCCGCGACCAAGCTCGGAATCCGCAAGATCATCGTCGCCTCCTCCGAGACCACCTACGGTCTCGTGTTCGCCAACGAGCCGAAGGACCCGGACTACCTGCCGCTCGACGAGGAATACGACGTCAACCCGATGGATTCTTACGCGCTCTCGAAGATCGTCAACGAGCAGACCGCGCGGGCCTTCGCGACCCGCAGCGGCTACGACATCTATGCGCTCCGGATCGGCAACGTGATCGAGCCGCATGAGTATCAGCAGAACTTCCCGAAGTTCTTCAAGGATCCGAGCGGCCGCAAGCGCATCATGTGGAGCTACATCGACGCCCGCGATCTCGGCGAGATGACAAGGCTCTGCCTGGAGAAGGACGGGCTCGGCTACCAGGCCTTCAATGTCGGCAATGACGATTGCTCGTCCGATCTGCCGACCGCGGAGTTGCTGAAGCGCTTCTACCCGAAGGTTAAGGTGAAGCATAAGCTCGGCAAATACGAATGCCTGTTCTCCAACCGCAAGGCCCGCGACCTGCTCGGCTTCCGCCCGCAGCATTCCTGGCGGAAATACGTGAAGGTGTGACGCCAGACACCCTCCCCGGTTGCGTTGCCCCTTGATCCGCGGGGCGTGCGGCGTAGAACAGGTCCGGAGGAGACCTGCGGGGGATCATGCGGAAAGCGGCGCCCTGGACGATGCATGGAAAGCGGGCCGCGGTTGCGGCGGTCGCTGGGCTGACCGCGGCGCTGCTCCTCTGCGGCCCTGCTGTGGCCGGGTCTTGCGCGCCGGCGCCGCCGGAAATCGTCACCGTCAGCTACTCGACGCAATCCACCACGGTGCTCGAAGACGGATTCGAGGACGGCCGGCTCGATCGCAACTGGTCGCTGAAGCATATCCTCCCCGACAGCCACGCCTACACGACGAAGACCGCGACGGAAGGCCGGCAGGCTTTGCTCCTCACCGTGCATCACGGCGACAAGGAAGCCACCGGCGCCGAGAGCGACCGCTGCTCCGAGCGCGCCGAACTGATGGAGCCCAAGCATGCGATCCTCGGGATCGGCCCCGACCTCTGGTACGGCTTCGCGCTCTATCTGCCGGCGGACCTGCCGCCGATCGACCGCCGCCTGATCCTCGCCCAGATCAAGCAGCCGAGCACCGGCATTATCCCGCCGGACCACGTGGCCGCGACTCCCGGCTACCGCAGCGGCAATCCGGTGGTGGCGCTGCGGCTGCGCGAGATCAAGAGTGCCACCGGCGAGGACCTGCTCTGCTTCAGCGTGACGCCCGGGAATGACGGCGAGACCCACAAGCAGCATATCGCCATCGTCGAGTTGAAGCGCGCCGACGCGGTCGGCCGCTGGCATAACATCGTGCTCCACGCGAAGATCATGCCGAAGGATGCGGTGAAGAGCCGTCTCGACTTCTGGTTCGACGACCAGCAGGTGCCGCGCCAACCGGATATGCGCAAGCCGATTGCCATCGGCTACGCCCAGGCGGAGCCCACCAGCTATTTCAAGATCGGCCCCTATCGCGACCAGGCCAAGCCCGGCAGCGCCGAAGTCGACATGCCCTGGACCTTCGGCCTCGACGCCTTCAAGCGCCATATCGGCGCCGACTCCTACGCCGAGGTCGCGCCGCCGCCGATCGGGAAT
>JAYSFH010000700.1:2042-2349 GCA_041913405.1 Dongia sp.
CGACCGCTTGCGAGAAGGCGCTGCGGCGTGCCGGCTAGCCGAACGCCGACAGCGCCGCCGCGTCTGCTTCCGACACCGATATCCCGAACTTCTCCGTCAGCGCCGCCGCCAGCGCCTTCGCGTCTCCCAGCGCCACCGTATCCACCGCACCATCCGGCTGGCGCGTGCGGAGTTCCTTGTTGAACAAGGTGATGCGGCAGCCCTCGCCGGGGATCGCGGCGATCACGTTGTTGGCGAAGAATGAGTCGGGATGGGTCGAGACGTACCAGTTGGCGTGCTCGAAATCGACCGCCTGCTGCGCGTTCAG
>JAYSFH010000701.1:0-2340 GCA_041913405.1 Dongia sp.
AAGGATGCCGTCAGATCGCGCTGGCGGCAGAAGGCCTTGGTGAACATGCGGAAGAAGGCGGCATCGTCGGCGGCGCGCATCGCCGGCTTGTGACGCAAAGTCGCCTCGAAGCAGCCCGGCCCGAGTTCGACGCCCAGCCCGAAGAGATCGATATCCGCGCCGCGCATTAGTGATTCCAGTCCGGCGACGAAGCCGGCGTGGGCGGCCGCGGTCTGGCCCGACCAGCAGCGGTTGTCGGCGGCGAAGGGCGTAAGACCGGAGAAGCGCTTCGTGCGCAGTGAATCCGCAGTCTCGTTGAGCACGATGAACTCGAACTCGAAGGCCGCGCGCACGTCGAAGCCGGCGCGGGCCGCCCGCTCGATTTGCCGCGCCAGCAGGCGCCGCGGCATGATCTCGGCCTGGGGTCCGGTGTAATCAGCGACCAGCGCCGCGGCGCACGGCTCGAACGGATAGGGCCGCAGCGAAGCCGGATCGTAGGCCACGGTCTCGCTGCCATAGGGGCCCGGCGCCAGGATGGATTCCGCCGTGTCCCATTTCGGCAGGACGTTGGCGAAGACGGCGGTGTCGGCGCCGGCCAGCAGGTCGTCGCGGCGCATCCGCCGCTCGCGGAACATGGTGGCGTAGTCGAACAGGCCGACATGCACGACCTCCGCGCCGAGCCGATCAAGCCCGGCGGCGATTTCAGCCGTCGTTTCCGCCACGTCCAACCTCCCGCCGGCTCACGCCGCCGTATAGCCGCCGTCGATCAGCATATCCTGTCCGTTCACCAGGTTCGATGCCGACGAGGCGAGGTAGAGGATCATGTCGGCGACCTCGACCGGCTTGCCGAAACGGCCGGCAGGGATCTTGGCCTTCATCGGATCGCCGCGCTCCGGCTTGCCCCAATGCTCCTCGCCCATCGGCGTCAGGATCACGGTCGGGCAGACCGCGTTCACCTGGATGTTGTGCTTCGCCCATTCGACGCACATCACCTTGGTGAGCGTGTTGAGACCACCCTTCGAGGCGCCGTAAGCGGCGTGACCGTCCTGGCCGATGACGCCGGCCTGGGACGAGATGTTGATGATCTTGCCGTGCCCTTTCTTGATCATCGCCGGCACCAGCGCCTGGGCGAGGAGAAACGGCGCGCGGAGATTGACCGCCATGGTCGCGTCCCAATCCGCGGCGCTCGCCTCGAGCAGCGGCGCAATCAAGGCGATCGCTGCGTTGTTGACCAGGATGTCGATCGTGCCGAAGGCCGCCAGCGCTTCCTGCGCGGCCTGGGCGGGGCCTTCCACCGTGGCCATGTCGGCGGCGATGGCGACACAGCGGCGGCCCTTGGCCTCGACCGCGGCCTTGATCTCCGCCAACCCCGCCGGATCGCGGCCGACCGCGGCGATGTCGGCACCGGCATCCGTCAGCACCTTGCAGGCCTCGAGCCCGATGCCCTTGGTGGCGCCGGTGACGAGTGCGGCCTTGCCTTCGAGCGAGAAGCGTTTGGTCCAGTCCGGCATATCCATCTCCTAGATCTCGTCATCCTCCGCAAAGGCGGAGGATGACGAGCAAAGGTCTACTTGCGAGACCGACCTGCGAGCTTCTTTTCGACCGTGGCGAAAGCCTTCTGGTAGACGTTCTGCTCGGTGTTCGGCATCAGGTTCAGGTCGTCCTGCGGGCTGGCATCCCAGTCACCGGTCCAAACGCCGAAGGTGGTGTTGTTGCTGGTGACCGGCCAGAGCCGCGGCCCGGACACGTAGTTGATCCAGGGCAAGGGCGACTTGGTGATGCGATAGGAGAAGCTGCGCGTGCGGTCGCAGAGATGCAGCAACTCCTCATGGAGATGGCCCGGGCCGAAATAGAAGTCGCGCACGCCGGAGACCTTGTCGGAGCGGACGCCGTCGATCATGTGCATCTTGGTGATGTCCGCGTGCCAGGCGCCCATGCCGGCGAAATCGCGGATGACGCCCCAGACTTTCTCGACCGGCGCCCGCATCACCCGCGAGGTCCAGACCTTGTTCGGCGCATAGCCCTTCCAGCGCACCGCGCCTTCCGGCTTCTTCGGCTTCTTGGCGGCGATGATCTTGGCGAGGTTGGCCCAGTTCGACGCGAACACGTCTTTGGAGACGATCTTCTCATATTTGCCTTCGTCGCCCGGCGCCTCGTCGAAGGTCGCTTCCCATTCGGCGAAGGTCTGGTCGGTCTGGGTGACCGGATAGAGCCGAAGCGTCGCGATGTAGTTCTTCACCGGAAAGGCCGGCTTTTCGAAGTTGTAGGTGAATGTGTAGTTGGCATCATCGAGCGTCAGCAGCCGCTCGCGGACATGGCCGCCGTCCTTGGTGTAGAAGGAGCGGACACAGCCCACGACAT
>JAYSFH010000702.1:0-2340 GCA_041913405.1 Dongia sp.
TGCCGGCGAGCTGGTCGAGGAAGGCCCGATCACCGAGGTGTTCCGAGATCCCAGCCATCCCTATACCCGCGGTCTGTTGAACGCGATCCCGAGCCTGAACGCCGACAAGCGCAGCAGCCCGCTCTCCGCCATCCCCGGCCAGTTGCCGCCGATCCTGGCGCGCCCGAAGGGCTGCGTGTTCGCGCCGCGCTGCATCTATGTCGAGCCCGGCCGCTGCACCGCGAAGCCGATCGATACCCTGTTCTACGGCGAGACCGGGCTGCACCGCGTGAAATGCGTGCGCACCCGCGAGCTGCCGCGGCACAGCCGTCCGACCGCGGCCAACGCCAACCAGGCCGGCGATCCGGCCGCCGCCGAGCCCATGCTGCGGATCGGCCACCTGGAGAAGGCCTATCATCAATCGGCCAGCGTCTTCGGTGGCAGCGGCTACGAGGTCCACGCGGTGGACGGCATCGATCTCGAGGCCGGGCGGGGGACGACGCTCGCCATCGTCGGCGAATCCGGCTGCGGCAAATCCACCTTCGCCAAGGTCCTGACCGGAATCGAGCAATCGACCGGCGGCAGCGTGCAGCTGGCCGGCACGGAGATCGGCAAGACGCCGGTCGAGGCGCGCGACGCCGCCACCAAGCGCGCGATCCAGATGGTGTTCCAGAACCCCGACAGCACGCTCAACCCCAGCCACAGCATCGGCTATGTGCTCTCCCGCGCGATCCGCAAGCTCAGGGGCATCAGCTCGCGCCAGGCCCGGGAAGAGACCGAGGCGCTGCTCCAGACCGTCAACCTGCCGAACGAGTTCGCCAGCCGGAAGCCGCGCCAGCTTTCCGGCGGCCAGAAGCAGCGTGTCGCCATCGCCCGCGCCCTCGCCGGCGAGCCGGAGCTGATCCTGGCCGACGAGCCGGTATCGGCCCTGGACGTCTCGGTGCAGGCCGCGATCATCAACCTGCTGGTCGACATCCAGCAGAAGCGCGGCTCCACCATGCTGTTCATCTCCCATGACCTCTCGGTCGTGCGCTATCTCGCCGACCATGTCGCGGTCATGTATCTCGGCAAGGTGATGGAGTTCGGCAAGGTCGCCGATGTCTTCGCGCCGCCCTACCATCCCTATACCGAGGCGCTGATGTCGGCGGTGCCGATCGCCGATCCGGATGTGAAGCGCGACCGCATCATCCTCGAAGGCGCCATCCCGAGCCCGACCGAGCGGCCCAAGGGCTGCCCCTTCGCCACCCGCTGCCACCGCAAGGTCGGGCCGATCTGCGACGAGCAGGTCCCGCCCGACCAGCGCACCGAGGGCGGCCACCGCATCGCCTGCCATATCCCGCTCGACGCGCTGCGAGCCGCCGAGCGTTTCGCCTTCTGATTTCACCTTCCGGCGGCGAAAAGAATTTTTCGCTTGGCCGAGCGCCGCCGGCGGCTAAGCTTGCCCGCATGAAGGAACTGCCGACCCTCGATCTTCGCCGTTTCGCCGGACCCGACCGCGGGGCTTTCCTGGCCGAGTTGCGCCGGACCGCCCGCGAGATCGGCTTCTTCTACGTGACCGGCCATGGCGTGCCGGAGACCGTGCCCCAGGCCGTGCTCGACGCCTCGCGCCGCTTCTTCGCCTTGCCCGAGGCCGAGAAGCTCAAGGTCGAGATGGTGCATTCGCCGCATTTCCGCGGCTACAACCGGCCCGGCTGGGAATTGACCCGCGGCAAGCCCGACTGGCGGGAGCAATTCGACCTCGCCGCCGAGCGCCCGAGCCTGCCGCGCGATACCGGCCTACCCGCCTGGTCGCGGCTGCAGGGCCCGAACCAGTGGCCGGAGGCGGTGCCGGGATTCCGCGCGGCGATGCTGCGCTGGCAGGACGAGGCGACCGCGCTCTCGATCCGCCTGATCCAGGCCTTCGCCGCCGCGCTGGACCAGGCGGAGGACGTCTTCGCGCCGATCTACAACGACTTGCCGAACCAGCGGATCAAGATCATCCGCTATCCCGGCCGCGACCGGGATGACTACGACCAGGGCGTCGGCGCGCATAAGGACAGCGGCTTCGTCACCGTGCTGCTGCAGGACACGGCGCGCGGGCTCGAGGTCGAGACGCCGGACGGCTGGATCGCGGCGCCGCCCAAGCCCGGCACCTTCGTCATCAACATCGGCGAGCTGCTGGAGATGGCCTCGAACGGCTATCTCAAGGCGACGATGCACCGGGTCGTCAGCCCGCCGGCCGGCGAGGAGCGCCTGTCCGTCGCCTTCTTCCTCGGCGCCAAGCTCGACGCGACGGTGCCGGTGCTCGACCTGCCGCCGCATCTCGCGGCGGAAGCGCGCGGCGTGACGCAGGACCCGATGAATCCGCTGTTCAAGGAAGTC
>JAYSFH010000703.1:0-2337 GCA_041913405.1 Dongia sp.
CTGCACCGGCCGTGCCATCAGCGTGAACCAATAGAAGACGCGCGCGATGGTCAGCATCGGCCGGCCGCCGGGGAAGCCGAGCCACCAGACCCGCGGATAAGTGTAGCGATGAACCAGGGTCTGGCCGGAGAAGATGCGACGCGCGAGGTCGCCGGCATCGGTCGGCTGGTCGAGCCTGAACACCTGCCATCGCAGATAGCCGACGAAAGCCAGCGTGCCGATCAGGTAGATCTGCAGGCAGAGGAACTGGGAGAGCTTCACGATCGCGCCCAGGTGCTCCGGGTTGATGCCGAGGAGCCCGCTGATCCGGCCGTCATCGAGGTCGAGCGCGGTGGTGACGAGGTGCAGCACGAAGCCCGACAGAGCAAGGCGCGCGAGTAATGCGGCATCTCATCCAGGGTCGAGGTCAGCCAGAGCGCAACGAAAGCCGTCAGCAGCACCAGGCCGTCCATCAGCCGATCGAGCCCGGAGCTTTCCTCCAGCCCGGCGATGCCGGGGCCGCCGAACTCGCGGACCGCGACCAGCAGCAGCAGAACCAGCGTCACCTGCCAGGCGCGGCGCGCGGTGCGGCTGACCGGCGCGTAGGCGAGACGCACGCCGACCAGCCAGACGCCGGCCAGCGCGGCGATGCCGCAGAGCGCGTTCAGAAGCCAATAGGAGGTGGGCGCCGCCGCGAAGCTGAAAACCACCGCCAGAACGGTGCCGCCGATCAGGAAATGCGGCGCGTAGCTCTTTCTCAACAATCGATTCATCCGCGCCCCAGCCGCGGCCGCCAACCCGACGCCGCTGTCAGGTTCTCATAGCACAGACCCCAGGGGCTGACGCTAGGACAGTCTCGCAACGCGGGTGGCCGCCCCTCATCCGGGGCTGGCTTCATCCGCATGGCGCGCTATATTCCCGTCTGTCAGCAGGGGGACAGGACACTGACGAATCAGGCAGAAACCAAAGATTCGGCGCCGAGTCGGACCGAGGGCCTGGTGCAGAAGCGGCGAAAGCGCACAGGCCGCGCCGCCTGGGCTGTCTCCGATCTCGTCACCCTGCTCGGCCTCGTCGTGCAGCTGCCCATCGCCTGGGCTTTGCCGGAAAGCGCATGGGCGCCACTTTGGCGGGCAGCCACCCGCCTGCCGCTGACCAGCCGCAGCGCGATCGAGCGCAATGCCGCCAGCATGGTCGCCGCCCTCGGCGATATCGACCGGGCGCGCGGCACCGCGATCGCCCGCGATCTCAAGGCCGCGATCCATGAAATCCGCTTCCAGGATCTGCGCGCGTGGCGACCCAGTGCCAATCCAATGGGCGGCTGGACACCGAAGCTCTCGCTCGAAGGCGAAGCACATCTCGCCGCGGCGCTGGCGCGCGGCAGCGGCGCGGTGCTCTGGGTCTCGCCGACCGTCTTCAACAGTCTGCCGACCAAGATCGCGCTCAAGGCCAAGGGCTATAAGGTCTCGCATCTGAGCAGCCCGGTGCACGGCTATTCGGAGACCCAGTTCGGTGTCGATAGGCTGAACAAGGTGCGCTGCATACCCGAAGACCGCCATCTGACCCAGCGGATTATCTTCGACAGCGAAGCGCCGACCACGGCGATGCGCAAGATGATGCGTGCGCTCAAGTCCGGCGACGTCGTCTCGATCGTCGCCGCCAACACCGAAGGCTTCGAGATGGTCGAGGGGCCGATCTTCGGCGGCCTGCTGCCGATCGCAGTGGGTGCACCGCGCCTGGCGGCGCTGACCGGCTCGCCCCTGCTCCCGACTTTCGTGGTGCGCGATCCGGCGCTCGGCTTCCGCATCGTGATCGAAGCGCCGATCGCGCTCGACCCGAACCAGCCGGCCGACGACCGCACGGTCTCGGCCGTGAACGAGTATCTCAGCCGCAGCGAAGCCTGGGTCCGGCGCTATCCGGAACAGTGGCGCGCCTGGAGCAAGTGGCGCCCGCGCGCCTGAGCGACAATCCGAGCGTGGCGATCAGGGCGCGGCGCGGGTCTCGATCCGGATTTCGAAGTCCGCCGGCTCCCAACAGGCGAAATCGTCCTCGGCCCATTGACCGGAGGCGTCCAGCATCCATTGCCGGTCGTCGCGCGCCAGCATCAGGCGGCGTGGCCGACCACCGCAGGCCCGGCCGTTGCGCCGCGCGCCACAAGCCAGCCGGTCGAGCAGGCTGACCAGCTTGGTGCGCGCATCGAAATCGGCGTGCCCGGGATAGAGCTGGAAATGCCGCCCGCAGCAGTCGCAATGGGCCGTCAGCGTGCTGCCGCCGAGATCGCCGATGCGTGTCGGCAGGGCGCCGTCGGTCGCCTTCAAACGCGCGGACTTGCTGAAAAGTGCCTTGCTGGGCATGAGGCGC
>JAYSFH010000704.1:0-2335 GCA_041913405.1 Dongia sp.
AAACGCGTTCTCTTCCCCGCGGCCGCCATGATGGCTCTCAGCACCGCCGCCCAGGCGCAGCAGGCGCCAGTCACCATCACCAGCGATCAACCCTTGCCCGCCTCCGATCACTGTCTGGGCTCGGATGTCCTGCAAGCGGCCAAGGCGCTCTATCTCCATCACTATGACTTCGCCGTCGGGGATCCCGCCAAGAGCGAGGGGCTGCTGGATCCGCGCCTCGGTGATCGGCTGGCCAAGAACTTCGCCTGCGAGACGGACGGCGTCTGCGCAATCGACACCGATACCTGGACCGGCGCCCAGGACGGCGCGGTCGCCGAGCCGATCACGATCAGCCTGATCGAGGACAGCGCCGCGACTGCCGTCACCGCGGCGAAGGTCCGGTTCGACTTCAACTTCGTGCTGGAGGGCGAGAAGCCGAAGCCCGAAAGCACGATCCTGGAATTTGCGCGCAGCGGCGGCGGACAATGCTGGAAGCTGTTCGACATGACCGCGGCGACCGGACAATCGCTGCTGCAGCAGCTGATCGACTACCAGGACAAGCCCTGAGCCAAGGCTATCCGGGCCGCCGACCCCGCAGGTGGCTCGGTATAAGATCTCCGGAATCCAGTGCGGCCTGCCGGCCTCGCGCGCTGGCCAGTCGACTCTCGGCCATGGTCGTACCGACGATCGCCGCCAACCGCGCGCGTGCCGGTCCCTCCAGCACTTCGATCTCCTTTCGGTTGGATTGCTGCAACTGCGACCGAAGATCGGTCACGCGGGGCTCCGCGAATCCCGCGTCAATCATCGCCTGCAGCGCCGTCGCGGGTGGTGTGAAGACGAAGCTGAGGGGGCCTTTCGATAGCCAGGCCTTGACCACGGCACTGTCCGCGGCGCCTTCCGCCCATAGCCAATCCGCCGCCGTGAACCAGCCCCCGGGTTTCAGCACGCGGAGCACTTCCGCGTAGAGCGCGGCTTTGTCGGAGGTATGCACCATTGCGTCCTTGGAAAACACGAGGTCGAAGCTCGCATCGGCGAACGGCAGCGGGCCGGGCTCGACCAACCGGAACGTCACCCGGTCACTCAAGTGCCTGGACGCGACCAATGCCTGGGCAGCATCCACCAGCTGCGGCTCGACATCGATGCCGACGACTTCGCCCGCCCGGTAAGTGGCGACAAGCAGGACATCGACTCCGCCCAGGCCAGAGCCGATGTCGAGGATCCGTTTGCCGCTGAGATCGATGCCGGCCACCATCTCGGCAACCTCGTTCGGCCCGCCCGGAGAAAGGAAGCCCTCGCCCCACATGAACTGAAGCGCATCGGTGAACTCTTTCGCATACTGCATGATCACCCCCGGCGGTTCGCGGCATTGTAGCAAGAACGGCGCCGCAGGGTGATTGGTCCACCCCTGCTGCTCGGCCGCGCAGACTAGCCGGCGCGGCGCAGGCGGTGTTCGCCGGGGGTGCTGCCGTAGGCTTTGCGGAAGCGGCGGGTGAAATGCGAGCGCGAGCTGTAACCGGCGGCTTCGGCGGCGGCGGTGACGCTGGTGTCACCGCGGATCAAGAGATCCTGGGCGATCCCCATACGGGCCGCGGCAAGGACGCTGCGGAGCGGCGTGCCGTCATCGGTCAGGCGGCGGCGCAAGGTGGAGGCGCCGATCGCCAGGCGCTTGGCCAATTCATCCGCGGTCCAGCGATGGGTCGGGTTCGACGCCACCAGCCAGCGGATGCGGTCGGCCAGTGACACCGCGAAGAGCGGCCGCGCCGCGGGATCGGAGCGGAGCAGCATCAGCACTTCGGCCAGGCGATGCTCGCCGAGGATCGCCGCATGGTCGGAGTTTGCGAGCGTCGTTGCCGCGTGGGCCAGCGCATCGACCAGGTCCGCGGTCAAGGTCACGCCGATCTCGAAGCCCTTCTTCGGCGCCGGCGGCAGGTCCGGCAGTTGCGCGATGCTGGGCGGGAGACTCGCCACCTCGACCAGCAGCGATTCATAGAGACCGTTGCGGGCATCGGGGATGTTCACGACATCCAGCGTGGCGCCGCCGGGGCTGACGAAGACATCGCCGGCGGTGAACCGCTGGCTCTGGTCGCCGAGCCAGAACTCCTTCTCGCCCGAGAGCACGATGCCGATCAGCGGGCGGACGATCTGCACCTGGACCAGGCGTTCGGCGGTGAAGCAGCAATAGGTGAAGACCTGGCGGCCGGCCTCCTTGCGGGTGAAGTTGTGCATGCCCGGATCCTTGCGCGGGCGGCCCGGCGCGGTGGCCAGGGGACGCAGGCGATCGAGCAGTTGCCGGCGCAGGCGCGCCGTCTCGGCTTTGTCTTCCATGCTTCAGTCGTAGCGGCCGCCCGGCCCTGCG
>JAYSFH010000705.1:0-211 GCA_041913405.1 Dongia sp.
CGTCCGCAAGGAGCTGCCGCTGGATGCCAAGACGGTTCAGAAGAACTACATCAAGGCGGTGGGCAAGGGCATCCTGAAGGTCATGTCCAAGATGGGCATCAGCACCTATCAGTCCTATTGCGGCGCGCAGATCTTTGACGCGGTCGGCCTGTCGAGCGAGTTCATCGCCAGCTACTTCACCGGCACTGCGACCACCATCGAAGGCATCGGC
>JAYSFH010000705.1:320-2333 GCA_041913405.1 Dongia sp.
TACGGCCTGCGCCTGCGCGGCGAGGAACACGCCTGGACCGCGCAGAACATCGCCTCGCTGCAGCACGCGGTGCGCGGCAATGTGCCGGAAAAGTACCGTGAGTTCGCCCAGTCGATCAACGACCAGTCGAGCCGGATGCTGACCATCCGCGGCCTGATGGAGTTCAAGAAGGCCGACAAGCCGATCGACATCAGCGAAGTCGAGCCGGCCAGCGAAATCGTCAAGCGCTTCGCCACCGGCGCGATGAGCTATGGCTCGATCTCGTGGGAGGCCCACACCACCCTGGCGCTGGCTATGAACCGGATCGGCGGCAAGTCGAACACCGGCGAAGGCGGCGAAGACCCGAAGCGGTTCCGTCCGCTGGAGAACGGTGATTCAATGCGCTCGGCGATCAAGCAGGTCGCTTCGGGCCGGTTCGGCGTGACCACCGAATATCTCGTCAATGCCGACGACGTGCAGATCAAGATGGCCCAGGGCGCCAAGCCCGGCGAAGGCGGCCAGCTGCCCGGCGACAAGGTCGACAAGACCATCGGCGCGACCCGCCACTCGACCCCGGGCGTCGGCCTGATCAGCCCGCCGCCGCACCATGACATCTACTCGATCGAGGATCTCGCCCAGCTGATCCACGACCTGAAGAACGTCAACACCGGCGCGCGGATCTCGGTCAAGCTCGTCTCCGAAGTCGGCGTCGGCACGGTTGCCGCCGGCGTTTCCAAGGCGCGGGCCGACCATGTCACGATCTCCGGCTATGAAGGCGGGACAGGCGCTTCGCCGCTGACCTCGCTGACCCATGCCGGCAGCCCGTGGGAAATCGGCCTGGCTGAAACCCAGCAGACGCTGATCCTCAACAACCTGCGCAGCCGCATCTGCGTCCAGGCCGACGGCGGCCTGCGCACCGGCCGCGACGTCGCGGTTGCCGCGCTGCTCGGCGCGGACGAGTTCGGCTTTGCCACCGCCCCGCTGATCGCGGCAGGCTGCATCATGATGCGCAAGTGCCACCTCAACACCTGCCCGGTTGGCGTTGCCACCCAGGACCCGGTGCTGCGCGCGCGCTTCAACGGCCAGCCGGAACACGTGATCAACTACTTCTTCTTCGTCGCCGAAGAACTGAGGGCGATCATGGCCGAACTGGGCTTCCGCACGATTGCCGAAATGGTTGGCCGGGTTGACCGCCTCGACATGAAGAAGGCGATCGACCACTGGAAGGCCAGCGGCGTCGACCTGTCGCGCATCCTCCACCAGGTCCCGCTGGGCGACAGTCCCTCGCTGGGCTGGAGCGGTACGCAGGACCATGGTCTCGACAAGGCGCTCGACAACGACCTGATCGCTGCCGCCGCCGATGCCCTGGAAAACAAGCAGGCCGTGGTGATCGAACGCAAGGTCATCAACGTCAACCGCACGGTCGGGGCGATGCTCTCGGGTGAAGTGGCGCGGCGTTATGGTCATGCCGGGCTGCCGGACAACACGATCAACATCAAGCTGACCGGGGTTGCCGGACAGAGCTCTGGTGCATGGCTGGCCCACGGGGTGACCCTGGACCTGACCGGCGACGGCAACGACTATGTCGGCAAGGGCCTGTCGGGCGGCCGCGTGATCGTCCGCCAGCCGAGCCATGTCGGGCGCGAGGCAGCCGAAAACATCATCGTCGGCAACACCGTGCTCTATGGCGCGATTGCCGGTGAGGCGTTCTTCAACGGCGTCGCGGGCGAACGTTTCGCGGTTCGCAACTCGGGCGCGATTGCCGTGGTCGAAGGCTGCGGCGATCATGGCTGCGAATACATGACCGGCGGCGTGGTCGCCGTGCTGGGCAAGACCGGGCGCAACTTCGCCGCGGGCATGTCCGGCGGGATCGCCTACGTCTACGATCCCGACGCCAACTTTGCCGCGCTCTGCAACCCGGCCCAGGTCGACATCCTGCCGATCAGCGCGCAGGGCGACGCAGAGGACGGCGCGGGCCGTCCGCAGCAGCGCACGCAGAGCGTCTATGACAATGGCATGGGCGATCACCTGCGC
>JAYSFH010000706.1:0-1635 GCA_041913405.1 Dongia sp.
GCCGGCGACGTGGTGGTCTGCTCCGTGGTGGTCTTGGTCGGGCCGAGCGCGCCGCCCTGCATGAGGAAGAAGCCGAGGGCGACGATCACCACCAGGCCACCGACGATGAAATAGAGAAAGCCGTTGCCGCTGCGGCCGGCATTGTTGTTCGTGGATTCTGCCATTTCGCTCTCCTGAAACCGAAACCCGCCGCCATGGGCCGGGCCGTCCGAATCCGGGCGAAGCCGCCCATAGCCCGAAACCCCGGGCTGGTGCGGAGTTCCTGGATTCGGAGCGCAGGCGAGGAAATATCCTTCGTAGCGCGATGGAACTTTACGGCTTTCGGAGCGCCGCCGGATCAGCGCTTTCGCGCCAGGGTCAAACCGTCGCCGATCGGCGCCAGCGCCAGGGTGACGCGCTCGTCGTTGCGGACCTTTTCGTTGACCGCGCGAATCGCCTGGGTGTCTTCATCAGTCTGCTTCGGGTCGGCGACGTCGCCACCCCAGAGCACGTTGTCGATGGCGATCAGGCCGCCCGGGCGGACCAGCTGGATGGCGCGGTCGTAGTAGTTCGAATAGTTGGTCTTGTCGGCGTCGATGAAGGCGAAGTCGAAGGGCTCGACACCCGCGGCGATCAGCGCATCGAGCGTTGCCAGGGCGGGCCCGATGCGGAGTTCGATCCTGCTTTCCAGCCCGGCGCGGCGCCAATAGTCGCGGGCGACCTTGGTGTATTCCTCGCTGACGTCGCAGCAGATGAGCTTGCCGTCGGACGGCAGCGCGCCCGCGATGCAGAGGCTGGAATAGCCGGTGAAGGTGCCGACCTCGATCGCGCGGCGGGCGCCGATCAACTCGACCAGCAGCGACATGAAGGCGCCCTGCTCGGGGCCGATCTGCATGCCGGCGCCCGGCAGCTTTGCGGTCTCGCTGCGCAAGTCCTTCAAGAGATCGCTCTCCCGCGTGCCGAACTGCACGAGGTAATCATAGAGACGGTCGTCAAGCTCCAGCGAGCGGCGCGCCATGGTCTGGTCCCCGATGCGAGATGGTTTGGAGATAACGTTCAAGCCCGCTTCGCGGTCGCGTGGAAGCGGGACGAGATTTTCTTGCCCGAGTCTATGAGGACCGCGCGTCGCCGTCACCGGCGCCGGCGCGGCGACTCAATGGGCGTGTGCGTCCTGGATACGGACGTATTGGTTGCCGGCTTCCAGCGCGTTCTGGGCCACGGTCTTGCGGCGGCTGGGATCGGCGACGCAGAAGATATGCGCATAGGGCGTGCCGTCGATGCCCTGGAACAGGTTCGCGACCTCCCACACCATCAGGGGCGAATCGCCGACCCGATACCGGTTGCCGACGTGAACCTGGACCGGCTTTCTGCTTCTGAAGAGACCCAAGGCGAACTCCGCTGTCTGACCGTTGCAGGCCCTCGGCCGGCGCGTCCAACGAGAAGCGAAGCCGGCATTAGGGCCTTGATTTGACAGAAAACTACCACGCCCGTCGGTGCGGCTACAAGATGCCGTTAATTTACCATGATGCAGCGGGGAAAAGGCGCATCGCGGCTTGTTTCGGCCTCAGGCCCGAAGGTCAGGCATTGCGCAGGTACCAGTCGTAATCGAGCTCGGTGACCTGGGCATGGTAGCGGTCGTATTCGGAGCGTTTGATC
>JAYSFH010000706.1:1646-1902 GCA_041913405.1 Dongia sp.
TGGAAGCGCGCGCCGAGATAGTCCCGCATCGCCGTCGAATTGGCGAAGGCGTCGAGCGCCAGGTTCCAGTGCCGCGGCAGGCTCAAGCCCTGCTCGGCCGCCAAGGCGTAGCCGTCGCCCTCGATCGGCGCGCCGGGATCGATCTTGTGCTTGATGCCGTGGTGGATCGCCGCCAGCAAGGCCGCCACCGCCAGGGTCGAGTTCGCATCGGCGCCGCAGATCCGGTGCTCGACATGACGTGACGAGGCCGGTCCCG
>JAYSFH010000706.1:1912-2333 GCA_041913405.1 Dongia sp.
TGACGCCCCAGGTCGGCGCCACCGGCGCGTAGAGATTGGCCTGGAATCGCTTATAGGAGTTGGCGTTGGGCGCGAAGATCGCCATTGCGTCGCCCAACAGCGCCTTCATCCCTCCGACCGCGAACTTCAGGAGATCGTTGCCGGTCGGGTCGTCGCTGGCGAAGGCGTTCTTGCCGTTCTTGTCGGCCAGGCTGACGTGGAGATGCTGGCCGCTTCCCGCCAGTCCGTTGTGTGGCTTGGCCATGAAGGTCGCCTCGAGGCCGTGGCGCATCGCCGTGCCCTTCACCAGGCGCTTGAAGACCTGCGCTTCGTCGGTCGCCCGCAAGGCGTCGGCGCGGTGCACCAGGCCGACCTCGAACTGGTTCGGCGCGTTCTCGGAGATCGCGGATTCCAGCGGCAGGCCCGCCGCCTCGCCGAAGGC
>JAYSFH010000707.1:0-2332 GCA_041913405.1 Dongia sp.
GGAAGATGTCCTTGAAGCGGCCGTCATAGGCCTTGAGGATGGTGTTCTTGGTCGAGAGATAGACCGGCCAGCCGAGCGTCAGGCCGTAGTTGAAGCAGGCCTGCGCGAAGCCGCGGATCGAGTCGTCGAGGTTGTACATCGAGAGCGCGACGCCGGCGCCGGGGAAGTTGAAAACTTCCTTCTCGATCGGCGCGCCGCCATCGGCCGGCACGAACTTCACGGTGAGCTTGCCCTTGCCGGGGACGACGAAGTCGGTGGCGCGATACTGGTCGCCGAAGGCATGACGGCCGATCACGATCGGCTGGGTCCAGTTCGGGACCAGGCGCGGCACGTTCTTGCAGATGATCGGCTGGCGGAACACCGTGCCGTCGAGGATGTTGCGGATCGTGCCGTTCGGCGACTTCCACATCTGCTTCAGGTTGAACTCCTTCACGCGCGCTTCGTCCGGCGTGATGGTGGCGCATTTGACGCCGACGCCGTACTGCTTGATCGCGTTCGCGGAATCGACGGTGATCTGGTCGCCGGTCTCGTCGCGCTTCTCGACCCCGAGGTCGTAGTATTTCAGGTCGATGTCGAGATAGGGCAGGATCAGCTTCTGCTTGATGAAGGCCCAGATGATCCGGGTCATCTCGTCGCCGTCCAGCTCCACCAGCGGCGTCTTGACCTTGATCTTCGCCATCGCGAGTTCCTCCGTTGGATCGTTAAATGCGTTCCGGGTGTTCCGTGACCTGGATGTCGGCGGGCTGGTCGAGGAGATCGAACATCCGCCCGACCGAGTTCACCACCGAGAAATACTGCCGCGAATCCTCGCGCGCGAAGCCCTCGCCGATCAACTGGTCGATGAGCTTCTGGAACGGATCCCAGTAGCCGTCGATGTTCAGCACCACCACCGGCTTGTCGTGCAGCTTCAGCATCCGCCAGGTCACGATCTCGAACAATTCGTCCAAGGTGCCGTAGCCGCCGGGCAAAACCGCGAAGCCGTCCGAGAGATCGAACATCAGCTTCTTGCGGACATGCATGCTCTCGACCACCTTCAATTCGGTGATGCCCGAATGGCCGACCTCGCTGGTCTGCAGATGCTCGGGGATGACGCCGATCACCTCGCCGCCGTTCTTCATCACGGCGTCGGCGACCTCGCCCATCATGCCGATGCGGGCGCCGCCGTAGACCAGGCGGATCTTGCGTTCGGCCATGGCTTCGCCCAGCTCGCGGGCAGCGGCGACATAGCGCGGCGAGCGGCCGCGCGCCGAGCCGCAGTAGACACAGATGGATCTAATCAAGGTCATGGGTTTGGAGAGGCCCGTTTGGCCCCGGTCCAAAAAAGGAGCCGGGAAGGGAGGGGTTTTTAAACCTTTTCAATGCGGCTGTTTTGGGGCCTATTCCGCATGCCGTCAACCCGATATTGCGCCGCGGCAGACCCAGAAAACCGCTGGGTAAACCCTTGGCTGAAGGGCCTGCGGGAAGCCGCTTGATTGCGCGGATTCGGGTTCCGCATTACGGTGTGACGGAACTGTAATGAGACGAATCGAGCGATTTTCATGAACCGGCTGACCTTGGTCGCAACCATCGGTGCCGTCCTGGTTGCGGCGATCCTGGGCCTGATCTACGCGGTGTCGAAGCAGGACGTGGACGACACCCCCGAGCCGCCTTCCGCCCAGACCTCTGGCGCCCAGACCTCCGGCGAGCAGCCGGCGACCCAGCCGGCCACGCCGGCGGCCAATCCGGCCCCGGCCGAGCCGCCGGTCCCGCAATCGACCATCACCGGCGCGACCGAGCCGCAGCCGATCAACCCGCCGCAGAATCAGGCGGCGACCACGGAAACGCCAGCCGCGCAGCCGCCGGCCGCCGGCACCAACGAGCAGGTGGCTTCCGCCGCCCAGCCGCCGGCGCCCGCCCCGGAGATCAAGCCGAGCTTCGACGTGGTGCGCGTCAACCCGAACGGCGATGCGGTGATCGCCGGCCGTGCCGCGCCCGGCACCAAGCTCACGCTGCTCGACAACGGCCAGCCGGTCGGCTCGGCGGAAGCCGACGATCGCGGCGAATGGGTGCTGCTGCCGGATTCCGCGGTCGATCCCGGCCAGCACAAGTTCTCGGTGCGCGCCACCGACGAAGGCGGCAAGAGCCTCGACTCCGAGAAGGAAGTCATCGTCGTGGTGCCGAAGCCGGCCGAGGACATCGCCGGCCAGCCGGTGACCAAGCCGAGCGGCGCGCTCGCGATCGAGGTGCCGAAGGAGGGCGAGGGGCCGACCCAGCTCCTGAACTCGCCGGGCGCCGCATCGGCGACGCCGCCGGCGCCGGTCACCGCGGCCTCCCAGGACAGCGCCGCCGCCCA
>JAYSFH010000708.1:0-2319 GCA_041913405.1 Dongia sp.
GGTCTACAATCCACCGGAAGAGCCCGGCTACTGGGACATCGCCCGGGACCACTACGGCTGCCGCGTGCCGATCCTCGGCTTCGACCGCTTGAACCACGCGATTTCCGCGGTGCTGGAGGGCCAGGCCACTGTTGCCGTCCTCCCGCTGCCGCATGAGGGCGATCGCGATCCCTGGTGGCGGCGCATCGCCGTCAAGCAGCCGAAGGTGCCGCATGTGATCGCCCGCCTGCCGTTCGGCGATCCCGGCAACCAGCGCGGCCGCGGGCTGCAGGCTCTGGTCATCGGCACCACGCCGAACGAACCCACCGACCACGATCGCGGCCTGCTGGTCGCCGACACCCGCGAGCCGGTCAGCCGCAGCGCCATGCGCGATGCCCTGAACACGGCGAAGCTCACGCCCGTCTTCATCCAGGCCTTCCAGGAGCTGGGTGGGCCGGAGCAGCAGGTGGTCGAGGTCGAAGGCTTCCTGGCGCCGGACGACGTGCGCCTCGCGGCCCTGGCCAAGGCACTGGGGCCGGACTCCCGCGTGATCGCGATCGGCGGCTATGCCGTGCCGCTGACCGCGGCGGAGCTGGCCGGCGAACCGGTGAAGGCGCCCGAGCCCGCGAAGGCGCCCGAGCCGCCCAAGGTTGAGTCGGCGGCGCCGGAAGCGACGTCGGGAGACGCCGCATGAGCCTCACCGTCCGCCCCGGTATTCTCGACATCGCCGCCTACGTTCCGGGCGAGCATGCGCTCCCCGGCGAAGGCCCGGTCTATAAGATGTCCTCCAACGAGAGCCCGCTCGGCGCCAGCCCGGCGGCGATCGCGGCCTATCGCGAGCTCTCCGGCGAGCTGCACCGTTATCCCGATGGCGGCGCCACCGCCTTGCGCGAAGCGCTGGCCGCGACCATCGACGCCGATCCCAGCCAGATCGTCTGCGGCGCCGGCTCGGACGAGATCCTGCAGCTCCTCACCCGTGCCTATGCCGGGCCGGGTGACGAGGTGCTCTATTCGCAGCACGGCTTCCTGGTCTATCCGATCGCGGCCCAGTCGGTCGGCGCCAAGCCGGTCGCTGCGCCGGAGAAGAATCTCAAGACCGACGTCGATGCGCTGTTGGCGCACGTCACGCCGCGCACCAAGATCTGCTTCGTCGCCGAGCCGAACAATCCAACCGGCTCCTACATCGGCGCGGCCGAGTTGAAGCGGCTGCGCGACGGCCTGCCCGACCATGTGTTGCTGGTGGTCGACGCGGCCTATGCGGAATTTGTCGACCGACCGGACTACAGCGACGGCACCGACCTGGTGAAGGCGCATGACAACGTGGTCATGAGCCGCACCTTCTCGAAGATCCACGGCCTGGCCGCGCTGCGCCTAGGCTGGGCCTTCTGCCCGCCCGCGGTGGCCGACGTGCTGAACCGGATCCGCGGCCCGTTCAACACCCCGGCTCCGGCGCTGGCTGCGGGAGTCGCCGCGCTGGCCGACACGAGCCACGCCGCCAAGGCCAAGGCGCACAACGATCACTGGCTGCCCTGGCTCAGTGCCCGGGTGAACGAGATCGGCTTGAAGGCGCATCCCTCGGTCTGCAATTTCCTGCTGGTGCAGTTCCCGAAGGACGCCAAGCTCTCGGCCGACGCGGCCAACGAGTTCCTGAAGTCGCGCCGCATCCTGGTGCGCAAGATGGGCGCCTACAGCCTGCCGGATTGTCTCCGCATCACCATCGCCGAGGAGCCGGCGGTGAAGGCCTGTGCCCAGGCGCTGACCGACTTCGTCAGTCGGGCGGCCACACAATGAGCGTTCTCTTCGACCGCGTCGCGATCATCGGCATCGGCCTGATCGGCTCCTCCTTCGCCCGCGGGCTGAAGCTGAAGGGCCTCGCCCGCGAGATTGCGATCCACGACGCTTCCGCCGATGCCATGCGCGACGCCAAGGCGCTGGAGCTCGGCCATCACTATTGCGCCGGCGCCGGCGAGGCGGTGGCGAATGCCGACCTGGTCGTGCTGGCGGTGCCGCTCGGCGCCTATGCCGATCTGGCGCCGATGGTGGCGGCGAACCTGAAGAAGGGCGCGACCCTCTCCGACGTCGGCTCGGTGAAGCAGGCGGTGATCCGCGATCTCGGTCCCAGTCTGCCCGAGGGCATCCATTTCATCCCCGGCCATCCGATCGCCGGCACCGAGCATTCCGGCCCGAAATCCGGTTTCGCCGAGCTCTTTCACGGCCGCTGGTTCGTGCTGACGCCGACCCCCGGCACCGACGAGGAAGCGGTCGCGCGGCTCAAGGCGCTCTGGATCCAGCTCGGCAGCCAGGTCGAGATCATGACCGCCGCGCATCACGACCAGGTGC
>JAYSFH010000709.1:0-2318 GCA_041913405.1 Dongia sp.
ATTTGAGGCTTGGACGGCCCGGAAACGATTAACTTTTCCGCCAAAAACCGCCCGAACGACCTACGCGAAATATATACCAGAAAGGGGCCTGGAATTCAAGGAAACGCAGCTATGCGCAGGCCGCACCGGTGCCTTAACGGACACCGGACTGCAGGCCTAGAGCGGCCCCGCGACAGCCTGTCAACTTACTGAAAGATCAGGCTTTGTCAGGATTGGCGCTGAAGTGCTTCTCGAACTTGTCGGCCACGCCCTTCCACTGGTCGGCATCGGCCGGCGCGGCGCCCTTGCGGGTGATGTTGGGCCATTTCGTCGCATATTCGCGGTTAATTTCCAGCCACTTCTCCATGCCGCCCTCGGAATCCGGCAGGATGGCGTCGGCGGGGCATTCCGGTTCGCAAACCCCGCAGTCGATGCATTCGTCGGGGTGGATCACCAGCATGTTCTCGCCGGCGTAGAAACAGTCGACCGGGCAGACCTCCACGCAGTCCATATACTTGCACTTGATGCAGGCCTCGGTGACGACATAAGCCATTTGGGCAACTCCGAAACTACACCGGACTTTGCGGGAACCGGCGATTTGGACAGGCAGGCGGGCTAGGTAACATAGCCCCTCCTTGCCCGCAATGACCGGGACAGCGCACACGGTCACCAGGGAAATTCGCCGATCTACTCGTCGGAACGGAGCCGATCGGTCTGGCGGCGTTCGCGCTTGGTCGGGCGGCCGGCGCCGTCCTCGCGGACGGCGACCGGTTGCTCCTTCGGCACCGGCGGGTTCGGCTGCGGCGGATCGAGATCGTCGTAGAGCAGCCGCGCCTCCGGCGCCGGGCCACGCCGCAGACCCAGAGCCAGCACCTTGATGACGCGGATATGCGACCCGAGCGGAAAGGTCAGGACGTCGCCGGGACGCACCGCATGATGCGCCTTCTCGGTCGGATTGCCGTTGATGCGGAAGCGTCCCTCGGCCACCAGCTTAGCCGCCAGCGAGCGGGTGCGCGCGAAGCGGGCGTGCCAGAGCCACTTGTCCAGCCGGAGGCTCTCGCTCATCGCTTGAACTTGAGATCGGCGAGCGCGGCGAAGGGCGAGCCCGGGCGCGGCTCCGCCTGAGGTGCCGGCCGGCGGCGGCGCGGCTTGGCGAAGGTGCGCGGCGCGCCTTCCTCGGGCTTGTGCGGATGGCGGGCGTGATAGCCGAGCGCGCGCATCACCGGCTCGAGCTCGATCACATCGAGGCGGCAGGCGGCGGCGGTCTCCGGATCGGCGCTAATCGCGCCGGCCTTGGCACGGCGGCGCAACAGCGCCGCCACGCGCTCCAGGGCGCCGAACTCGAACAGCTTGCCGCCGACCCTCCGCTTGCCGGCGGCGAGCAAGGCCGCTTCGTCCGGTTCTTCAGCCGCGCTGCCGCGATGCACGGCCAGCAGCAGCCCGAGGAGCTTGCGCTGGCGCTTGTCGCCGAGCCCGCCGATCCAGACCGTCTCGCGGCCGAAGCGCAGCCCGAGCTTGGTCAGCGCGGTGCGATCCGCCTCGCCGAGGCCCTTCAGCGAATCCCGCAGGCGTTCGGTCGGCAAGGCGCCCAGATGCTCGATCAGCTGGAACACGATGCCGCGCGGGATCGGCGGCAGCTCCGCCCTCGCGGCGAGATGCAGCGGGCGCAGGCGGCGACGAATCTCGGATTCGACGAAGGCCTTCAACCGCTCCTCGACCGCGCGGCGCTGCCGGCTCTCCAGCAGGTCGTCCTGCAGCAGGCGGAGTCCAGGTCTGAGAGGTGTGTCGCCCGCGATCAGCATCGCGATCTCGGCGCCGTGCCAGGAGATGCGGCCGCGCAAATCGAGCCGGAGATCGCGGTCAGTGTCGGCCACCAGGTTGGCGACGCGGGCGGCGACCACCGGATCGAGGATGCGCCGCGCCGCAGCCAGAAGTGCGCGCACCTCGTCGGGCTTGGCGTCATCGGCGCGCTGGAAGTGCAGCCCGACCAGCCGGCCGACGGTATGGCCTTCGACCGTGACACTGTCGTCGTCGTTGACCGCGCCTTCGATCTCGTTGCCGGAACGCAGCCGGCGGTGCAGCACCGCGTGGCGGCGATCGACGAAGCGCTGGGTCAGTGCCTGGTGCAAAGCCTCCGAGAGGCGATCCTCGATCGCCTGGGTGCGGCCCTGCCAGTGCTTGGGATCGGCGACCCAGTCGGCGCGGTGCGCGACATAGCTCCAGGTGCGGATATGGGCGATGCGTCCGGTCAGTTGGTCGATGTCGCCATCGACGCGGTCGAGCCGCGCGACCTGGTCGGCGACCCATTGGTCGGGCAGCTTGCCCAGCTTGGTGAGATG
>JAYSFH010000710.1:0-2314 GCA_041913405.1 Dongia sp.
TCGGCCATATCGCGCATCAGCGTGGGCGCCACGGAATCGGCGAGCAGGATCTGCATGCCTTCGCCTTCGATCTCATCGGCGATGTCGAGCAGGTAGCGCGAGTTGAAGCCGATATCGATCGGCGCGCCGTCGTACTTCACTTCCAGCTCTTCGGTGGCGCTGCCCTGCTCGGCGCTGGTCGCCGACAGGGTGAGCAGGCCGCTCTTCAGGCTCAACTTGACGGCGCGCGACTTCTCGCTGGAGATCGTGGAGACGCGATCGACCGCGTCGCGGAAGGTCTTGCGGTCGACCTCCAGCATCTTGTCGTTGTTGGTCGGGATGACGCGGTGATAGTCCGGGAAGCTGCCGTCAATCAGTTTCGAGGTCAGCACCACGTCGTCGAAGGCGAAGCGGATGCGGCTCTCGGAAAGCGAGACCGCGACGCTGCCGGTCGTGTCCTCGATCAGCTTGCGCAATTCGTTGACCGCTTTGCGCGGGATGATCACGCCGGGAATGTTCTCGGCCCCTTCGGGCAGCGGCATCTCGACCCGTGCCAGGCGGTGGCCGTCGGTCGCGACCGCGCGCAGCGCCTTCTGCTTGCCCGAGGAAAAGGCATGGAGGTAGATGCCGTTCAGGTAGTAGCGGGTCTCCTCGGTGGAGATCGCGAACTTGGTGCGGTCGATCAGGCCTTTCAGGTCCGCGGCCGAGAGCGGGAACTGGTGCGGCAGGTCGCCGGAGCCGGTCGCCGGGAAGTCTTCCTTCGGCAGGGTCGCCAGCTGGAAGCGCGAGCGGCCGGCCTTGATCGTGGTCTGCTGGCCGTCGCCGGAAAGCTCGAGCTGGACCTGGGCGCCGTCGGGCAGCTTGCGGACGATGTCGTAGAGCGTGTGCGCGGGCACCGTGGCGGCGCCGGCCTGGCCGGCATCGACAGCGACCTGCTCGACGATCGCGAGCTCCATGTCGGTGGCGGTCAGCCCCAGGCGATCGCCCTTGGCCTCCAGCAGCACGTTGGAGAGGATCGGAATGGTGTTGCGGCGCTCGACCACGCTCTGCACATGACCCAGCGAATGCAGCAAAGCCGTCCGTTCGATCGTCAGTTTCATCGCCCTGATCTTCTTTCCCGATCTGTCACAAGCTCTTTTCACCACACGACGGGCGGGACGACCGGGGCTGCGCGCGGGCCGTCAAAAACAGGCCCATCAGCCGACCAAACCGGGTCGATCTTCAGCACGTCACGACTTGCTAGAGGCCCCCGAATCCGGAGCGAAATCCCGGGCGGAACGGCCGAATCGGCCAGGCTGGTTCAGCAAGTATTGGATTATAGCAACAAAGGCTTTGGGCAACAGGGAAAAACGCCCGGATTCAGGCCCCGAGGAGGCCGGAATCCGGGCGAAAAACAGCCCTGAAAATCCGCTGAAAACTCAGCCTTCGAGCATCCGTTTCAAGAGCTCGACATCCTCGAGGAAGGCGCTGTCGGCGGCGCAGAGTTCCTCGACCTTCTTGACGGCGTGCATGACGGTGGTGTGATCGCGCCCGCCGAACTTGCGGCCGATCTCCGGCAGCGAGCGGGTGGTGAGCTGCTTGGCCAGATACATCGCCACCTGGCGCGGTCTCGCCACCTGGCGGGCCCGGCGCGGCGACTGCATGTCAGCCTGCTTGATATTGAAATGCTCGGCGCAGCGGCGCTGGATCTCCTCGATCGTGACCCGGCGGTCGTTGGCGCGCAACAGGTCCTTCAGCAATTCCTGCGTGGTCTCGATGGTGATCGGAGCACCGATCAGATTGGCGTGCACCACGATGCGGGTGAGCGCGCCTTCGAGCTCGCGCACGTTGGACGAAATGCGGTGCGCCAGGAATTCCATGACCTTGGTCGGTACCTGCGCCTTCGACTGCTCGGCCTTGGTCTGCAGGATGCCGAGGCGAAGCTCGTAGGTGGTCGGGTGGATGTCGGCGACCAGGCCCCAGCCGAAGCGGGTGCGCATGCGCTCTTCCAGGCCCTGCAGGTCCGACGGCGACTTGTCGGCGGAGAGCACGACCTGGCGGTTCTGGTCAAAGAGGGCGTTGAAGGTGTGGAAGAATTCTTCCTGGGTCGATTCTTTGCCGATGATGAACTGCACGTCATCGACCATCAGCACGTCGACGGTGCGGAAGCGTTCCTTGAAGGCCATGGTGTTCTTGTTCCGGAGCGCCCGGATGAACTGGTACATGAACTTCTCGGCGGAGAGATAGATGACGCGCTTCTCCGGCTTCTTCTTGCGGATCTGGTGCGCGATCGCGTGCATCAGATGCGTCTTGCCGAGACCCACGCCGCCGTAGAGGAACAGCGGGTTGAACGGCA
>JAYSFH010000711.1:0-214 GCA_041913405.1 Dongia sp.
AGATCGCGGTTGCGCAGGCTCAAGCGGATCGCGCGCAGGCCCAATGCCGGGTTCGCGGTCTCGACCATATGGTCCTTCAAGGCCGGCGCCAGCTTGTCGTTGCCGATGTCGAGAGTGCGGATGGTGACCGGCCTGCCGCTCATGCCCTCGACGATCTCGCGCAGGATCTCGTATTGCTGGTCCTCGGTCGGCAGGTCCGGTCGGTTCATGTAGA
>JAYSFH010000711.1:224-648 GCA_041913405.1 Dongia sp.
GCAGGCCAACGCCGGCGGCACCGGCGGCGAGCGCGTTCTCGACCTCGCGCGGCAGCTCCAGGTTGGCGTAGAGGCCGATGCGGCGGCCGTCGGTGGTCATCGACGGCAGCTTGCGCAGCCGGCTGAGCTGCTTCTGCTCCTGCTCGATCTCGGCGGTGCGGCGCTCGTATTGCGCCAGGCGCTCGCGGTTCGGGTGGATGACCACCCGGCCGGTATAGCCGTCGATGACGAGCTGATCGCCGCTCTTCACCTTGGTCAAGAGCTCGGGAATGCCGAGCACCGCCGGCAATTCCAGTGAGCGGGCCATGATCGCGGTGTGGCTCTGCGCGCCGCCGATCGCGGTGGCGAAGCCGGCGACGCGGTCCGGATCCAGGAGCGCGGTGTCGGCCGGGGTCAGTTCCTCGGCGATGATGATGGCGCCTTC
>JAYSFH010000711.1:658-2313 GCA_041913405.1 Dongia sp.
AGGCAGATGCTTGAACGCCTCATAGGGCGTCTTGGTGAGGTTGCGCAGCAGCCGGTTTCCGACCTCGCGCACATCGTCGGCGCGGGCCGCGAGATAGGCGTCGTCGAGCGCCTCGAACTCCTGCGCGACCGCGGAGATCGCCGCCTGGACCGCGGCCTCGGCGTTGATCTTGTCGCGGCGGATCCGGGCCTCGACCCCGCGCACGACGCGGGAGCCGGAGAGCATCTGCATATGCGCGTCTAGCAGGAAGCCCAGTTCCTCCGCTGCGGCGCCGTGCAGCTCGGCGCTCTTGGTCTTCAGCTTCTTCAGCTGGCGGTCGGATTTCGTCAGCGCCTCGTTGAAGCGTTCGATCTCCGCCTCGACCTCGGATTCCTTGATGTCGTATTCCGGCACCTGGACGGCGCCGATCTCGACCACATGCGCCTCGCCAATCGCGATGCCCGCGGAGACGCCCAGGCCTTTGAGAACGACCTCGCGGCGTTCGCCGTCCGCAGACTTGCGCTTGCGGCGCGTCTTTATGCCGTCGTCGGGCTTTTCATTCTTCATCGAACTTCCGGTCGATGAGATCGACCAGGGCGGCCAGGGCCGGGCCGGCGCCGGGACCGGAGGCGCGGAGCTCGATCTCGCAGCCGATGCCGGCCGCCAGCATCATCAAGCCCATGATCGAACGGCCTTCGACGTCGGTCTCGCCCTTGATGACGCGAATATCAGCGTCATAGGCATTGGCGACCTTCACGAACTTGGCGGCGGCGCGGGCATGCAGGCCCTTCTGGTTCTGGATCCGCGCCTTGACGACCCGCGGTGCCTCGCTCCCCATGGATTCGTTGGCCGCCATGGTCAGCACTCGCTCGCTTTGAGGAGCTGGGAGGCGACGTTGATGTATTTGCGGCCGGCTTCCTGCGCCGCGGTCACCGCCGCCGGCAAGCTCATCGAGCCCCTGACCGAGGCGAGTTTGATCAGCATCGGCAGGTTGACGCCGGCGATCACCTCGACATTGGCCTTGTCCAAAACCGAGATCGCGAGATTGCTGGGCGTGCCGCCGAACATGTCGGTCAGCAGCACGACACCCTTGCCCTGGTCGACCTTTGCGACGGTCTCCAGGATCTCCTTGCGGCGCTGCTCCATGTCGTCTTCGGCGCCGATGCAGATCGCGGCGACGCCGGTCTGCTTTCCCACCACGTGCTCCAGGGCCGCGACGAACTCGCTGGCCAGGTTGCCGTGGGTCACCAACACAATGCCGATCATCATCCCCTTCCCGATTGCGGCGCGCCCGCCCCGGTCGAACCGGCATGCGGCACGCTGCGGTCAAGATCGCGATGGCGCAAAATCGCCGGCCTGCCCTTCCCCTCCAGCCACTGCGCCAGGCGGCGCGCGACATGGACCGAGCGGTGGCGTCCCCCCGTGCACCCGATCGCGATCGTCAGATAACTCTTCCCCTCCCGTTCGAACCCCGGCAGGAGCGGCCACAATAGTCCGGTCATGCCGGCGAAGAAACCGCCATAGGCGGGGTCCTGCTCGACCATGTTCCCGACCCGCTCGTCCTCGCCGGTCAGCGGGCGAAGCGCGGGATCGTAATGCGGATTGTCGAGGAAGCGAACATCGAAAACGAGGTCGGCCGCCCGCGGGCGGCCCAGCCGGGAGGAGAAGGAAATGAC
>JAYSFH010000712.1:0-2311 GCA_041913405.1 Dongia sp.
AGGTGCCGAGCATCAAGCCGTTCATCTGGTAGAACACGATCTCCGGGTTCTCGAACACCGGCTTCCAGCCGAAGCCCTCGACGTAGAAGCGGCGCGAGCGCGCAAGATCGGCGATGCCGAGCGTCACCACCGAGATCTGCTGTTGCATGATCGCCCCTTCTTCAGTCGCGGCGGCGGCTAGCGCCCGGGCGCGGCCCGGAACGCATCCGCCATGGCGAAATAGGCCGGCTTCGCTTTCAGGTCGGCATCGAACGGCAGCGGCCGCGGCGGCTGCCCGTCCGGCCGGCGGAATTCATCCAGGTTGTAGTGGGTGATCCAGCTGTCATGGTCCGAGAGGCCCCAGGTGACGACCGTCTTCACCGCCGGATTGGCGAGCGCCACGTCGAGATAATCCTTGTAGTAGGCGGCGACCGCCTGGTCGCGGGCGCCGATCTCGGTTGGCGCGCCGACGTCGATCACGTCGAGCTCGGTGATCATGATCTGCAGGCCGCGATCGGCGATCTCCTGCAGGAAATCCGCCAGGACCTGTTGATCGAAGATGCCGCGGCGATCGATCCAGAGATGGCTCTGGATTCCGACCGCGTCGATCGGCGTGTTGCGCTGCTTGAACCCGTCGATCAGGGCCAGCATCGACCGGCGCTTTTGCTCGTTGTGATCGACGTTGTATTCGACGTTGTACTCGTTGATGACCAGCAGCGCCTTCGGATCGGCTTCGCGCGCCGCATGGAAGGCGGTGTCGAGATAGCCGGGACCGAGCAGCTCGAGAAACTTGCTCTCGCGCAACCCGTCCGGCCGGTCGGTCTGGGAGCTCAGCACCTCGTTCGCGACGTCCCATGAATGCATGCGGCCGGCAAGGCGCTTGCACACGCCTTGGACATGCTCGACCAGCATCTTCTCGGCGTAGGCGGCGTCGCTGATGCCGCGATACCAGCGCGGCATCTGCTCGTGCCAGATGAGGTTGTGGCCGCGCAGCTTCTTGCCGTGGGTTTGCGCCCAGTCCGCGATGGCGTCGGCGCCGCTGAAATCGAACGCGCCGGCGGTCTCGGAGTTCAGCCCCCAGAACATCTCCATGGCCGAGACGATGAGGCTGCATTCGCGCTGCACCAGTTGGGCAAAGGCCTCGTCGCGATTGAGCGCATTGTCGCCGTCCCAGCTCTTCCAGGTGACCATCGCGCCGTAGTCGACGCCCTTAGCCGCCGCCAGTTCGCTGAGGCTCTGCTCCGCCGCCTGGGTATAGACCGTGGAGGGCGCGCAGGCCGCCGCAGCCGCCGCGGCCAGCAGCACCGATCGCCGACTGAGTCCGGCCATGCGTTCTTTCCCTCCCATCTCAGGTCTCGCCGTAGAGGAAGGCGAGCAGGACGAAGCGCCGGCCCTTGGTCACGTGCATGGGCTCGTGCAGCAGCGAGCAGGAGAAAGTGATGGCGGCGCCGGTTTCCGGCCGGTAGAGCTGGTTGCCGAACTCCGGATAGCGCAGCTCGCCGCCCTCGAACTGCTCGGTGTTGAGGTTGATCGAGCAGGCGAAGCGGCGGTGCGCCACCATCGGCTTGGTGTTGTCGCGATGGCCGTGCAATTCGCCGCCGCGCTCGCCCTCGTAGCAGCCGATGCGATAGGCCTCGCGCCGGGTGATCTTGTACTGGAACGACTTCTGGATCTCTGGAATGAGGCGCCGGTTGATGCGGTCGTCGATGAAGGCGTTGGTCTCCGGCTGGCGGATCCAGTGATCGATCCGGTCCTTGCGGCCGTATTCCGGGATCTTCTGCTTGTAGTCGGCATTGCCGGGCGGCAGCGTGCCATGGCCCGGCTCGACATAGGTCTGGCCCTGCATCGCGAAGATGTTGATCAGCTTCTGGCAATCGGCGCGGGAGAGAACATCGGGCAGGATCAACACCGGCGGATGCGACGTCATGGCGACCGTGGCGCGGGTCGCGGCGATCTTCGCCAGCGCCGCCTGCGCGGCCGTCGCATCGGCGCCGATATAGGCGATGTGCCGGTTGGGCGCGATCAGCACCAGGCGCGTCTGGCCGGCCGCGCCGAACAGCGCGCGCACCGTGCCCTCGGCATCGGCGGCGGATTCGAAGCCGTCGAGAGTCGCGGCTTCACCGAGATTGGTCGCGAGCACGGCACGGCCCTCGGCCGCCTTCACCGCGGCAAGCAACGCCTCGAGGCCCTGCGGCAGAGCGTCGCCGGAGCGGAACAGGAGCAGCAGAGGCTTGCCGGCGACCAGGTCGCTGGCGGGGTCGATGCCCTCGCCGGTGGCAGCCGCCAGCCGGAAGGCCGGGGCAATATCGCCCGCCTCCAGCGGCGGTCTGGC
>JAYSFH010000713.1:0-2307 GCA_041913405.1 Dongia sp.
ATGCGGGTCGCCGCCAAGATCACGCCGACCCTGCTCGCCGGGTCCGACCTCGTCTGCTCCGGCTTCGGCACCATCAAGGCCTATGACAATTCCTTCAACCCTTCGTCGTTCAACGGCGAGGAGATGGAGGATTTTCTGGTGCTGCAGCGTGACTTCGAGGTCGATGGCGGCCTGACGCCCGTTGACGAGAGCAAGGTGCTGGACGTCCGCGGCCGCGGCCTCGACGCCATCGCCGCCGTCTTCGAAGAGCTCAACCTCGGCAAGCCGACGACGGCCATGAAGGCCAGCGTGCAGGTGGCTTCCGGCTCGGCCGAGACCGACAGCTACAGCCCGCGCGATGTTTCGATCATCAGCGACGCGATCAAGGCTCGCGGCATCACCGTGGTCGATGTGATCCTGGCCCTGGACAAGCGCGGCTTTGCCGAAGAGGCGGAAAATCTCCTCAACGTGGTGAAGCTCCGGGTCTCCGGTGACTACCTGCAAACCTCGGCGGTGGTGCGCGATGGCAAGGTGTTGAGCGCCGTCAACGACCCCAACGATTATGCCGGCCCCGGCACCGGCTATCGGCTGGGCGAGAAACGCCGCAACGAGATCATGCATATCCGCGACGTGCTCGACCGCGAGGCAGTGCTGCGCGACCAGAATCGCCACGCCAGGACCGAGGCCCGCCGCATCGTCTACCGCGACATCGGGCCGGCCGAGATCGGCAACGACCCGACCGAGGTCGTGGTCGGCATCAGCCCGGCCTTCGGCCTCAAGCTGTTCCAGACCACCGCCGGCCATTCGCTGGCGCAGGTGCTGAAGGAACTCGTCGCCGGCATCAAGGCCAAGGGCGGCAAGCCGCGCATCGTCCGCTTCCGCCACACCGCGGACACCTCCTTCCTCGGACTCTCCGCGGCGGGCATCGCCGGATCGGGCATCGGCATCGGCATCCAGGCCAAGGGCACCGCGGTCATCCACCAGCGCGGCCGCCTGCCGCACAACAATCTCGAGCTCTTCTCCAACGCGCCGATCACCACGCTCGAGCATTATCGCCGCCTCGGCGAGAACGCCGTGGTCTATGCCCAGGGCGAGATCCCCGAACCCGTCGTGGTGCCGACCAAGGGTCAGGCCCTGGGTGCGCGCTTCCACGCCCAGACCGCCCTCATCTACGCGATCGAGACCTCGCTGACCGAGGAGAGCGCCAAGCCCGAGAATGTCGAGATCAAGCTCCTGGACGGTGCCGCATGAAACTCGCGGTCAAGGATTATCCGCTCTCCGAGAAGCGCGCCGATCTCATCCGCACCCGTACCGGCAAGCCGCTCGGCGAAATCACCGTGGCGGCACTGAAGTCCGGCGCCGCGACGATGGACGATCTGCGCATCACCAGGGACGCCCTGCTGCTGCAGGCCGAGATCGCCGCCGCCGCCGGCCGCCCGCGCCTCGGCAGCAACTTTGAACGCGCGGCGGACATGGTGGATGTGCCGCAGGATTTCCTGCTCCGCGCCTATGAACTACTCCGCCCCGGTCGCGCCAAGTCGAAGCAGGAACTGCTCGACGCCGCCAGGTCCTTCCGCGACACCCACAAGGCCGAACGCGTCGCCGCTTTCTTGGAAGAAGCCGCGGAAGTCTACGAGCGGCGCGGCCTCTTCCAGTTCCGCTACTGATTCCACGCGGCCTTGCTGCCTTCGGCCTCGGCGTCCACGCGATTGGCGCCGAAATCCTTCAGCGCGGCGTCGGAGAGGCCGAGCAGCTGACGCCGTTCCTTGGCCCGCGCCTGCCACTCTTGCAGTGCGATCAGCGCGTCGGAGAGCGCACGCAGCACGGCACGCACGCGATCGGCGAAACGGATGGTTGTGCGAGACGGTGCGGCGATTTCGAAAACGGTCATGGTGGATCTCCCCTGTTTCAGCGTTGAACGAAGCTGCGGAGCGGCAGCGACGAAGCCCTTGGCGCGCGGCGCCGGAAGCCGAAGACCAGCAGGTCGACCAGCCGGCTGATCGCCGACTGCAGGCCGATCAGGCGGTCGCTGGGCTCGGTCGCCGGGCCGGCGCTGACGATCCCGACCGGATGCAGGGCGAAGCCCTCGGCGCGGCGGCCTGGATGGTTGTGGTGGTCTTGCATGGCGCGATCTCCTTCAGCTTCCCGGTCTCTGCCGGTGGCTGATTTCTTAGCCGGCGACCCGGGATCGCAGCGGGAGCGGACCGGGAAACCGGCGGCGCCCTCGGGATTTCCGCGTTGTTTTCAACGGGAAAAATTCGTTAAATCGCGCAGGGCTGGATCTTTTAGGCACAGGCATGGGCATGGGCGCGGGGACCGGATGGCCGC
>JAYSFH010000714.1:0-2307 GCA_041913405.1 Dongia sp.
AAATCTGGCTGTCGCCGCAATCGGCGGCAGCGTGACGCACTGAACGTGCCCCTTCTCGTCGTCATCCTCCGCGAAGGCGGAGGATCCACGAGTTTGGAGCAACCGGAAAGAAACTCGTGGATGGTCCGCCTGCGCGGTCCGTGACGAAGAAAAGAGATAGGGTGGAACGAACATGAAAACCATCAGACTGACCATGGCGCAGGCGGTGGTGCGTTACCTCGCCGCACAGCGCAGCGAGATCGACGGGAAGGAAGTGCCGCTGGTCGCCGGCACCTTCGCGATCTTCGGCCACGGCAATGTCGCCGGGATGGGCGAAGCGCTCGCCGCCGCCGAGGACGTGCTGCCGACCTATCGCGCGCATAACGAACAGTCGATGGCCCTGGCCGCGATCGCCTATGCCAAGGCCAAGAACCGCAAGCAGTTCATGGCCTGCACCACCTCGATCGGCCCCGGCGCCACCAACATGGTGACCGCCGCCGCGCTGGCACACGTCGATCGCCTGCCGGTGCTGCTGCTGCCCGGCGACATCTTTGCGAGCCGCCTGCCCGACCCGGTGCTGCAGCAGATCGAGGTCTATGGTGACCCGACGCTCTCGGTCAACGACACCTTCAAGCCGGTCTCGCGCTTCTGGGACCGCATCATGCGCCCGGAGCAGATTCTCCAGAGCCTGCCACAGGCGATCCGCGTGCTGACCGACCCGGTCGATTGCGGCCCGGTGACGCTGTGTCTCCCGCAGGACATCCAGGCCGAGGCCTATGACTACCCGGCGGAGTTCTTCGAGCCACGCAAGCACCGCTTGCGCCGTCCCGCACCCGATGCGCGCGAAGTCGCCGATGCCGCCGAGGCACTGCGCAACGCCAAGCGCCCGATGGTGATCCTCGGCGGCGGCGTGCATTACTCGGAAGCCGTCGCCGAAGTCCGCGCTTTCCTGGGCAAGCACGGCCTCATGGCTGGCGAGAGCCAGGCCGGCAAGGGCGCGCTCAACTGGGACGATCCCCACAACCTCGGCTCGGTCGGCGTGACCGGCTCGAGCGCCGCGAACACGCTGGCCAGCGATGCCGATGTGGTGCTGGCGATCGGCACGCGGCTGCAGGATTTCACCACCGGCTCCTGGGCGCTCTTCAAGTCCAAGCCGAAGCTGATCCAATTGAACGTCGCCGCCTACGACGCTTGGAAGCACAACGCGCTGCCGCTGGTCGGCGACGCACGCGTCTCGCTGCCGCTTCTCAGCGCCGCGCTCGGCGACTGGAAGGTACCGGCCGAACGCGCGGCGCATGGCACGGCGGAGATCGCGCGCTGGCGCGGCGCCGTCGACGCCGTCACCGCGGCGCCCAAGGGCAACGCCCGCCCCAGCGACGCGCAGGTCCTCGGTGCCGGGAACAGAAAGTCGGCGCCGACCGATGTCGTCGTCAACGCCTCGGGCGGCCTTCCTGGCGAGATGCACAAGCTGTGGAAGACCCGCGATCCCAAGGGCTACCACATGGAATACGGCTTCTCCTGCATGGGCTACGAGATCGCCGGTGCCTTGGGCGTGAAGCTGGCCCAGCCGGAGCGCCGCGTGCTCGCGCTGATCGGCGACGGCGGCTACATGATGATGAATTCCGAGATCGCCACCTCGGTGATGATGGGTGCCAAGATCGACGTCGTCGTCCTCGACAACGGCGGCTTCGGCTGCATTAACCGCCTGCAGCAGGCCTGCGGCGGGCGTCCGTTCAACAACCTCCTGGTCGATGCGCATCGCAAGGTCGATGTGCCGATCGACTTCGCCGCGCACGCCGCGGCGATGGGCGCCATCGCCGAGAAGGTCGGCAGCATTGCCGAGCTCGAAGCCGCCATGGACAAGGCCAAGACCAGCGACCGCACCCATGTGATCGTGATCGACACCGACCCGATGATCACGACCCAGGAAGGCGGCGCCTGGTGGGAGGTCGCGGTGCCGGAAGTCTCCACCCGCAAGGAAGTTGAGGCCGCGCGAAAGAGCTATGAGAAACAGATGGCGGCGCGATCCGGCGCGGCGGAGTAATCATGACCAAGAAGAAACTCGGCATCGGCCTGATCGGCGCGGGCTTCATCGGCCGCGCCCATGCCTTCGGCTATCACACCATGCCGGCGGTTTTCTCGAACGCCGGTGCCTTGCCCGTCTTGAAAGTGATGTGCGACACGCCCGCGGCGCGAGCCGCGCAAGTAGCGGAAGAGCTCGGCTTCCCGAAGAGCACCGACGACTGGCGCAGCCTGGTCAACGATCCGGAAGTGGACATCGTCGATATCTGCGCGCCCTCCAACCTGCACCGCGAGATTGCGCTGGCC
>JAYSFH010000715.1:0-2292 GCA_041913405.1 Dongia sp.
CGAGCCTGGAGCCGATCCTCAAAGAGACCTACGGGATCATGATCTACCAGGAGCAGGTGATGCAGATCGCCCAGGTCCTGGCCGGCTACTCGCTGGGCGGCGCCGATCTCTTGCGTCGCGCCATGGGCAAGAAGATCAAGGAAGAGATGGAGGCGCAGCGCAAGACCTTCATCGACGGCTCGGTCGAGAAGGGCGTCAAATCGGAGAAGGCCGGCGAGATCTTCGACCTCGTCAACAAGTTCGCAGGCTACGGCTTCAACAAGAGCCATGCGGCGGCCTATGCGCTGGTGGCCTATCAGACCGCCTGGCTGAAGACCAACCATCCGGTCGAGTTCTTTGCCGCCTCCATGACCTACGACATGGGGAACACCGACAAGCTCAACGTCTTCCGGCAGGAGCTGCAGCGGCTCGGCATCAAGCTGCTGCCGCCGGACGTCAATCGCTCCGAGCCGACTTTCGCGCCGGAAGAGCTGCCGGACGGCAGCTTCGCCGTGCGCTATGCGCTGGCAGCGATCAAGAACGTCGGCGCCGGCGTGGTCCACGGGATGTTCGAGAACCGCCAGAAAGGCGGCGCCTACAAGTCGCTCGAGGATTTCTGCGAGCGCATCGACCCCAAGGGCTTGAACAAGCGCCAGCTCGAGAATCTGGTTCTGGCTGGCGCCTTCGACAGCCTCAACCGCAACCGCCGCCAGGTCCACGATTCCGTCGAGCAGATGCTGCGCCAGTCGAATGCCGCGCATGACGCCAAGGGCTCGGACCAGAACAACCTGTTCGGCGATGCGGCCTCGGTGCGCCTGACCCTGCCGTCGGTCATGGATTGGCCGCCGATGGAGCGGTTGCAGCAGGAATTTTCGGCGATCGGCTTCTACCTCTCGGCCCATCCGCTGGATTCCTACGGCATGGGGCTGAAGCGCCTGCAGGTCGTCTCCTATGCCGAGCTGCTGCAGCAACGCGGCGTCACCCGCGCCAAGCTGGCCGGCATCGTCGTCGGCAAGCAGGAGCGCACCTCGCAAAAGGGCAACCGCTACGCCTTCGTGCAGATGACCGACGCGTCGGGCATCTACGAGGCAACGATCTTCTCCGAGCGGCTGGTCGAGTATCGCGAGCTGCTCGAACCCGGCCGCGCCCTGCTGCTGACCGTGGATGTGCGCAGCGAGGAGGAGAATCTCCGGCTGATGGTGGCCGAGGCCCAGGGTCTCGACAATGCGGTGGCGGCGACCGCGGCCGGACTCAAGATCTTCCTGCGCGACCCAACCCCGGTCTCCGGCATCAAGCAGATCCTCGACCGGGCCGGGAAGGGGAAGGGGAGAGTGCAGATCTCGCTGGATCTCGCCGATCTCGGCTGGGAGACCGATCTCACCATCAAGGGCGGCTTCGCCATATCCGGGGCGGTCCGCAGCGCGATCAAGGCGGTGCCCGGGGTCATGGATATTCAGGACGCTTGAGGGGCAAGACGCCCGAATGGCACAAACGCTTGAGCGGGTCGGGGAACTGACCTAGAACCGCTCCGTAAGGCCAGGAGCGAGCATGGATTCATCGGCGGCGATCAGGACGGCAGGGCTGGATTTCCAGGGGAATCCGGGCGCCGCGATGCATGCGCTGGCGACCGAGCTCTATCCGATCTGCCGCAGCATCACCGGCAACGGCGTGCGCCAGACCCTCGACATCCTGCACCGTGAATTGCCGCGTCTGAAAAACTTCGAGGTGCCGAGCGGCACGCCGGTCTTCGACTGGACCGTGCCGCCGGAATGGAACATCCGTGACGGCTACATCATCGCGCCGGACGGCCGGAAGATCGTCGATTTCAAGGTGCACAACCTGCACGTCGTCGGCTACTCGACGCCGATCGACACGACCCTGAGCCTCGAGGAGCTCAAGCCGCATCTCTACAGCCTGCCGGAGCAGCCGGACGCGATCCCCTACATGACCTCCTATTACAGGGAGCGTTGGGGCTTCTGCCTGACCCATGAGCAGCTCCAGACTCTGCAGCCGGGTCAGTACAAGGTGAAGATCGATTCCACCCTGGCACCGGGCAGCCTCACCTATGCCGAGTTGCTGATCCCCGGCGAGGAGCAGCGCGAGGTTTTCATCTCGACCTATGTCTGCCACCCGTCGATGGGCAACAACGAGCTTTCCGGTCCGGTGGTGACGACGGCGCTGGCCAAATGGCTGACGACGCTGCCGCGCCGGCGTTACAGCTATCGCATCGTGTTCATCCCGGAGACGATCGGCTCGATCGTCTACTTGAGCCGCAACCTTCCGATGCTGAAAGAGCGCGTGGTCGCCGGCTTC
>JAYSFH010000716.1:0-2288 GCA_041913405.1 Dongia sp.
GTAGCGATCCGCTTCGGCCTGGAGGAAGCGGCCGTCGTCGTCGTCGCCGACGATGGCGATGGTCTCGACCGGCATCGCGGGGTCGAGCTTCTTCATGTCGATCGCGAGATTGCTGCCGGAACCGCCGTTGCGGCGCTCCTCCGACAGGATCTCGCAGATCGAATCCTCCTCGGGCCAGAACTCGATCAGCTTGTTGCGATCGACGCACCAGGAGCCGCCGGTGATGAAGCCCCGCCGCCCCGTGCCGTTAGAGGCTGTGCTCACGCAGCCGCCTCTTTCAGCACCTCTTCGGTCACCTTCGAATCATCCTCGAGCGAACGATCCGGCTTGATGCCCTTCTTCTGCAAGGCGGCGTGATAGGCCTTCACCGCTTCCAGCGGCTTCACCACGCCGGAGGCGACCCGGCGCAGCATTGCGACCATCTCGAGCGGCGATTCCGCCAGGTTGATCTTGCGCCCGAACAGGGCGACGCGCGCGCCATAGCGCTCGGCCTGGGAGATCAGCTCGAAGGCATCCCGGTTGGTCCCCGCCCCGCCGCCCAGCACGCCGACCACCAGGGAGGGATCGAAGGAGGCCAATTCCTCCAGCGCCTTCGGGCCGTTATAGGCGATCTTCAGGAATTCCGGCCGCTCCGCCTTGGTGACGCCGGCCAGGCAGCGCAGGATCGCGTCGTTGACGTAATGCGGCACCAGCTCGGGGTCGATGCCGGAATCCACGTTGGGATTGAAGACTTCCAGGAAGTAGCGGAAGCCGATCGCCGAAGCATCGGCGCGGAACTGGTTGAAGGCTTCCAGCGAGCGGACGTCGGCTTCGAGGTCGTTGTTGAAGGTGATCGAGTAGAGGCCGAGATCGGGACCCCTCGCTGCCCGCTTGCCCGCCGGCGCCTTGGCGGTGCCGTACATGACGCGCGGCAGGTTGGCGCTGCGGAACGGGATCGAGGCGGTGTGGTGATAGGCGGCGCCGCGCATGCGCCAGACGCAGGTCGTGTCGTTGGCGCGGATTGCCGAGGTGACGGCACTCTTCTGGAACAGCTTCTCGCCGTGCAGGACCTCGGCGTTGGAGGCCGACATCAGCATGATGTCGAGGATGTCCTGCTTCACGATGGCGCGGATCTGGTCCAGGAACTCCGCCCGGGTGCGGAACCTCGTCCAGCTGCCGTCCTTGCCGCGGTTCGGACCGCTGGAGGTCAGGCTCGGCCCCATGTCGCCGTCTTTCGCATCTGCGATGATGAAGTCAGTCGGCTTGTACTTGCCGGCGCGGATGCGGGCCAGCTTCTGGTCCAGGCGTTTCATGAGGGTTTCCCGTAAAGTGCGTTCCCTGAAGCTGTAGCAAATCCGCGGGCCCGGTGAAACAGGGGTCGTCACCACCCTGTAACGCTTGATCTGCTTTTCTCCGTGGGGCGAACAAGGAGCGTAAGATGCCCGGCCGAACTCTGCTGCTCGCTGCCAGCCTGCTCGCCGTCTGCGCCGCGACGGCTGCGGCCGACGAAGCCAAGGTCCTGACCCTGCATCCGGAGGATCCCTGGACCGGACCGACCACGATCGGATCCCTCCGCTTCCTCGGCGTCGCCACCATTCCCAATGACCAGCAGGTGCTCGGCGCTCTGGTCGGCGGGCTGTCCGGCCTCGACTTCAGCCGGGAATACGGCAGCTGGGTCTTGGTCAGCGACGATCGGTCAGAGCATGCGCCGGCGCGCTTCTATCAGGCGACCATCGACCTGAAAGATGGGAATCCGAAGGTCACCCTCTTCCACATGACCACCTTCGGCCAGCCGGACGGCAGCCTCTTCCCCGATGCCAAGACCGGGGGCGAAGTGCCGGACCCGGAATCGATCCGCTTCGATCCCACGGGTCGGGGGCTTTGGTGGAGCAGCGAAGGCGACCGCAAGCGCGGCCTCACACCTTTCATCCGCAAGAGCGAGTTCAACGGCAGCTATCTCGGCCAACTCAAGCTGCCGACGATGTTCGACATCCAGCCGGACCAGGAGACCGGTCCACGCAACAACAATGCGTTCGAAGGCCTCAGTTTCACCCCGAAAGGCGACGCGCTTTGGGTGGCGATGGAATCGGCGCTCTATCAGGACGGGCCGGCCGCGACGGTCGATGCGGGTGCGGTGGCCCGCTTCACCAAGTTCGACCCAGGCGGCAAGCTGCTCGCTCAATACGCCTATCCGCTCGACCCGATCCAGGCCCAGACCGCCGGCGCCGGCAGTGACAACGGCGTCAGCGAGATTCTTGCACTGGACGACGACCGGCTGCTGGTGCTCGAACGGTCCGGTGTCAATGAAG
>JAYSFH010000717.1:0-2278 GCA_041913405.1 Dongia sp.
CTTTATCCGATGCGCATGACAGATCTTTCGAAACTTTCCTTCGTCGAGGAGCTCAAGCGCGTCGCCGGCGAAGCGGCGGAGGACTGAACCGATGGCTGAAGCTTATGACCGCGACGACGACCGGGCGCGCCTGCTCGAGGCGGCGCTGGACCATGTCGCCTTCGACGGCTGGAGCGAGACCGCGCTCCGCGCTGCCGCCGAAGATACCGGCATTCCGCTCGAGCGGGCGTTGAACGCCTTTCCCGGCGGCGCCACCGAGCTGATCGCCTTCCACAGCGAGACGGCGGATCGCCGGATGCTCGAAGCGCTGGAACAGGAGCCGCTCGCCGAGATGAAGGTGCGCGACAAGGCGGCGCGGGCGATCCGGATGCGGCTCGAGGCGAACTTCCGCCATCGCGAGGCGATCCGCACGGCGCTGACCGCATTGATGATGCCGCAGAACGCCGCCCTGTCGGCGCGACTTCTCTACAAGACGGTCGACGCGATCTGGTATGCGATCGGCGACCGCTCGACCGATTTCAACTTCTATACCAAGCGCGGGCTGCTTGCCGGCGTCTACACCGCGACCTTGTTCTTCTGGCTGAACGACAAGTCGGAAGGCGCGGCCGCGACCTGGATCTTCCTCGACCGCCGCATCGCCGAAGTCATGAAGGTGCCGCAGATGCTCGGCAAGCTGACCCAGATCACCGGCCGGCTGCCGCTGCCCCGCTCACCGTTCCGCCGCGCCTTCCGCACCGCGGCCAGAGGGCATTAGCTACTTCCCCTTTCCCGGGGGAGTGCCGCCGATCCGCGCCGACATGTCGCGCGCGGCGTCGAGCAGGGTCTGCTTGTAGCGGCGGTGGTTCTGGTGCCCGTCCTCGCGCGGGGTCAGCAGGCAGAGCGTGGCGACGCAACTCTTCGCCTCGTCATAGACCGCGGCAGCGAAGCAATGGGTGAACTTGCCGCTGTCGTTGGAATGGAAGCCCTCGACCCGCGCCGCGGTGACCTCCTTCAAGAAAGTCTTCTCGCTCACCCGACGGCCGTTCGGCAGGTCGAAATCGGCTTTCGGGATCGCCTTCAGGATCGCGTCGTTGTCGAGATGCGAGACCAGCAGCCGACCCGACGCGGTCCAGGGCAGCGGCACCGGCTCGCCGACCCCGGAGCTGATGCGGAAGGTCTGCTCGCCCTCCTTCATCTGGGCGACGACATATTTGCCGTTCTCGACCACGCAGAATTGCGCGGTCTGCCCGGTCTCGCTGGAGAGACGGGCGAGGTAGCCGTCGGCCAGACGCATCACGTCGAACTGGTTGGCGTGCGACAAGCCGTAGGGATAGAGCCTGCGGCCGAGGAAGACGCGGCCGTCGCCGTCGGCCGGCTCCAGGATGCCGCGATTGAGCAGCACGCCGACGATGTCATAGGTGGTGGACTTCGGCGCGTTGATCGCGACCGCGATCTCGTTGGGGCGGAGCGGGCGCTTCGCCTCGTGCAGATGATCGAGGATCTCGAAGGCCCGGTCGATGCCGCGGGTGCGGCTGCCGGTCTCGGCGGTCTGGGATTTCTTCGCGGGGGGCATGTTCAGAATTTCGCGTTCTTCAGGAACTCGGCCAGGCGCTTCGATTGCGGGTTGCGGAAGATCTCTTCCGGCGCGCCCTGTTCCTCGATTCGGCCCTGGTTCATGAAGACTACACGCCGCGAAACCTCATAGGCGAATTTCATCTCATGCGTGACCAGCAGCATGGTCATGCCGTCGGCGGCCAGGCTCTTGATCACGTTCAGGACTTCATTCACCAGCTCGGGATCGAGCGCCGAGGTCACCTCGTCGAACAGCATGACCTTCGGATTCATGGCGATGGCGCGGGCGATCGCGACCCGCTGCTGCTGGCCGCCGGAGAGCTGGCCGGGATAGTGGTTGCGCCGCTCGGCCATGCCGACCCGCTCGAGCCACCGCTCGGCGATCGCGACGGCCTCGGCCTTCGGCAGCTTCTTCACCTTGGTGAGGCCCAGGGTCACGTTGCCGAGCGCGCTCATATGCGGGAAGAGGTTGAACTGCTGGAACACCATGCCGGTCATCGCGCGCTGGCGGGCGATCTCGCCTTCCTTGCGGCGCCGGCGCTCGGGCGCGGCGGTGTAGCCGATCTCCTCGCCGTCGATCCGGATGCTGCCCTGCTCGAAGTCTTCCAGCAGGTTCACGCAGCGGAGCATGGTGGTCTTGCCCGAGCCACTGGAGCCGATCACCGAGACGACGTCGCCGGTCGCCATCGAGAGATCGACGCCCTTGAGGACCTCGATATCCTTGAAC
>JAYSFH010000718.1:0-2273 GCA_041913405.1 Dongia sp.
CACCCTCGACGCCGGGGGCGACAAGCCGATCCCGGGCCTGACGGTGGAGGAGAGCAATCCCTTCCTCGGCCTGCGCGGCCTGCGGCTCTCGCTGAAGCGGCCGGAAGTGTTCCGCACCCAACTGCGCGCGCTCTGCCGCGCGGCGGTCGCGGGCGAGCTCAAGATCATGCTGCCGATGGTGACCGTGCCGGCGGAGCTGGAAGAGGCGCGCGGGCATCTCGACGCGGTCGTGGCCGAGCTGGCCAAGGCGGGCCTGGCGCACAGGCGCCCGCCGCTCGGGATCATGGTCGAGGTGCCGAGCGTCGCGGTGACGCCGGAGCGGTTCGATGCGGATTTCTTCTCGATCGGTTCCAACGACCTCACGCAATACGTCATGGCCGCGGCGCGCGACCTGAGCTCGGTCGCGCATCTGGCCGACACCTCCGATCCGGCGGTGCTGCATCTGATCGAGCGGGTGGTCGACCACGGCGCCTGCCAGGGCGTCGAGGTCAGTCTCTGCGGTGACGCCGCCTCCGATCCGGCGCTGGTCCCGCATCTCCTGAAGAGCGGGTTGCGCAGGCTTTCGGCCGCGCCAGGCGCGGTCGGGCGCGTGAAGGCCGCCATCGCCGGCATCGAGCTCTGACGGTGATCGTGGTCGAGCAGCGCGAGAACGTGGTCGCCGAGTATAAGCGCATTCTCGCCAAAGTGCTGGAGAACCGGCCTTCGGGCACGCGGCAGCGGCTGGCGGTGGCCTTGGGCAAGAACCGCAGCTTCATCTCGCAGATCGCCAACCCGAGCTATGCGACGCCGATCCCGGCCCAGCATCTTGAGACCATCTTCGAGATCTGCCTGTTTCCTGCGACCGAGCGGCGCGCTTTCCTCGACGCCTATGGCCGCGCTCATCCCGGCAAGGTCGAGCGCCGGCAGCGAAGGGATCACCACCGCCTGCGCCCGGTCACCGTCTATGTGCCGGATCTCGAGGACGAGGCGAAGAATCACGCGCTCGATCGGCTGCTGGCCGATCTCGCGGCGCGGATCGGAAAACTGACCGAAGACTGAGGGGAGAGAAACCATGAAAAAGCTGATCAACGGCGTCGATACGGTCCTGTCGGAGAGCCTGGACGGCTTTGCCGCGGCCCATGCGGATATCGTCACCCTTGGCGCCGATCGGCTGTTCCTGCGGCGCAAGACCCTGAAGCCCGGCAAGGTCGCCTTGCTCTCCGGCGGCGGATCGGGGCATGAGCCGCTGCATGCCGGCTTCGTCGGTCACGGCATGCTGGACGGCGCCTGCCCGGGCCAGGTCTTCACTTCGCCGACGCCGGACCAGATGGCGGCCGCCGTCGGCGCCATCGACACCGGCAAGGGCACGCTCTTCATCGTGAAGAACTATGAAGGCGACGTGATGAATTTCGAGATGGCGGCCGACATGGCGGAGACGCCGGTCAAAACCGTCGTGGTCGATGACGACGTCGCGGTCGAGAAGTCGACTTACTCGATCGGAAGGCGCGGCGTCGCCGGCACCATGATTGTCGAGCGCATCGTGGGCGCCGCGGCGGAGCAGGGCGCTTCGCTCGACGACGCCCAGGCTTTGGGCAAGGACGTGAACGCCCGCACCCGCTCGATGGGTGTCGCGCTCACCAGCTGCACCGTGCCGGCCGCGGGTAAGCCCACCTTCACCCTCGCGGAGGACGAGATGGAGATGGGCGTCGGCATCCATGGCGAGCCGGGCCGTCGGCGCGTGAAACTCGCCAGCGCCGATGACATCGCCAAGGAAATGATGACGGCGATCCTCGACGATCTGGCACCCAAGAGCGGGTCGGAGGCGATCCTGCTGGTGAACGGCTTCGGCGGCACGCCGTCGATGGAGCTCTATCTGATGTGCAACGCCGCCAACCGCATCCTTGCGGGGCGGGGTGTGAAGCCGGTCCGCACCCTGGTCGGCGCCTATGTCACCTCGCTGGAGATGGCCGGCTGCTCGCTGACCGTTTCCCTGGTCGATGACAAGCTCGCCAGGCTCTGGGACAGCCCGGTCCACACCGCGGCGTTGCGCTGGGGTATGTAGGCCGACTCACAGCGCGGCCCTCGGATGCGGAGAGCGCTCGCGCAAATGGAACAAATAAGGTACAATGCGCTGCTGGCTTGAATGGGCCCTCGCGACGTCAACCCCGACGGGACCCCGACAGAATCAAGAATGAGAGCTTAACAAACGGTTGAATATTATTAATAATCAGCTGTTTACGCGGGGTCCTGATGATAACCCGTCAGGGTCAATTCGCTCACCCCTCCCAACACCG
>JAYSFH010000719.1:0-2269 GCA_041913405.1 Dongia sp.
GCCGAGGCAGATGCCGAAGATCGGCAGCTCCTTCTTCATCAGCGCCTGGATCACCGGCACCGCATAGGTGCCGGTCGCCGCCGGATCGCCCGGGCCGTTCGACAGGAACACGCCGTCCGGCTTGTGTTGCAGCACGTCGTCGGCGCTCGCGGTCGCCGGCACCACCGTCACGTCGAAGCCTGCGGTGGCGAGGCAGCGCAGGATGTTGCGCTTGGCGCCATAGTCGATCGCGACCACCTTCAGCTTCGGCTGGGTCTGCTTGGCGTAGCCGCCGTTCAGGGACCAGGCCGCCTCGTCCCAGTGATAGGTCTGGCGGCAGGTGACGTCCTTGGCGAGGTCCATTCCGTCGAGGCCGGGCCAGGCCTTCGCTTCCTTGATCAGCGCGGGAATATCGAACACGCCGTCCTTGGCATGTGCGATCACGCCGTTCGGCGCGCCGCCGTCGCGGATCCGCTTCGTCAGTGCCCGCGTGTCGATGCCGGCGATCGCGGGCAGCTGGTGCGACTTCAGCCAGGCATCGAAATGCTGGGCCGCGCGCCAGTTCGAAGGCTCGGTGATGTCGGTCGCCAGCACCGCACCGCGGGCCGCCGGCGTCACCGTTTCGATGTCTTCCGGGTTGGCGCCGGTATTGCCGATATGCGGGAAGGTGAAGGTGATGATCTGCCCGGCATAGGAAGGATCGGTCATGATCTCCTGGTAGCCGGTCATCGAGGTGTTGAAGCAGACCTCGCCCACCGCCTTGCCCTCGGCGCCGAGGCCGCGGCCCTTGATGACGGTCCCATCGGCCAGCACGAGAACGGCGGTCGGCTTCGGGGTGTCGTCGATCGATGCGGACTTGGACGGTCCGGGCTGGGCGCCCATGGGCAGTGTCCTTCTGAAGTTGCGAGGTTCTAAGCGCTGCAGCTTCGAGCGTCAAGCCGTCGCTCCGGAAGAATCGGACGGTAAATCAATGGCTTGTATGCGGCCGGCGCAATTGTCAGACGGGCGCGAATCCTTTAGGTTCAACCCTTTCCCGCATCGACCAAGGTTAAAATCGCCATGCTGCGCGAGCGTTTCAACGAGGATCTCAAGTCGGCGATGAAATCGCGCGACCAGGCGTCGGTTTCGACCCTGCGCATGATCCAGTCCACCCTGAAGGACCGCGACATCGCCGCGCGCCCGGCGGCCCAGATCGACGAAGCCGCGATCATCGACATGCTGCAGAAGATGGTGCGCCAGCGCCAGGAATCGATCGAGCTCTACCGCCAAGGCAACCGCCAGGAGCTGGTCGACAAGGAACAGGCCGAGATCGACCTGATCGAGCGCTACATGCCGAAGAAGCTCTCGGAAGCGGAGCAGGCCGACGCCATCGCCAAGGCGATCGCCGATACCGGCGCCGCGAGCATCAAGGACATGGGCAAGGTGATGAACGCGCTGAAAGCGGGTTACGCCGGCCGCATGGATTTCAGCAAAGTCGGCCCGGCCCTGAAGGCCAAGCTCGGCGGCTGATATCCCCGTTATCCCCGCTTTACACAGCGCGGGTTGACCGTCGATCCGGTCTAACGTCACGGCGTCAAGAGCGGAGAATTTTGTGGCGTTTTCGCCGGCCTTTCTGGATGAGCTGCGCCGCCGCCTGTCGATCTTCGACCTGGTGGGCAAGAAGGTGCGCCTCAACCGCCGCGGCAAGCAGGCGACGGGCTTGTGCCCCTTCCACAACGAGAAGAGCCCGAGCTTCCACGTCTATGACGACGACGAGCCGCATTACCATTGCTTCGGCTGCGGCGCCCATGGCGACGCCATCACCTTCGTCATGCAGACCGACGGCCTCGACTTCCGCGACGCGGTCGAGCGTCTCTCTGCGGAAGCCGGGCTCGAAGTCCCCAAGGACACGCCGCAGGATCGCGAGCGGGCCGAGCGCCAGGCCAGCCTCGGCACCGTCACGGAAGCCTCCTGCACCTACTTTCAATCACAACTCTCAGGCAGCCCCGGCGCCGGCTATTTCCAGCGCCGCGGCCTCACGTCCGAGACCATCAACCGCTTTCGCCTCGGCTTCGCGCCGGACAGCCGGGTGGCGCTGAAGAATCATCTCGCCAAGCTGAACATCCCGGAAGCGCTCTCGATCGAAGCCGGCATGCTGATCAAGCCGGAGGACGGCGGCCCGACCTATGACCGCTTCCGCAACCGCGTCATCTTCCCGATCGCCGATACCAAGGGGCGCATCGTCGCCTTTGGGGGCCGCGTGCTCGGCGACGAGAAGCCGAAGTATCTCAACTCCCCGGAGACGCCTCTC
>JAYSFH010000720.1:0-2266 GCA_041913405.1 Dongia sp.
CGGTGGTGCTGGGCGGCACGTCGATCTTCGGCGGGCGCGGGACCATCATCGGCACGGCCTTGGGCCTGATCCTGATGCAGGCCCTGAAGAACGGCCTGGCGCTTTCGGGCGTCAAGGGCGACGGAACGATCGTGGTGATCGGGGCGGTGCTGATCGCCGCGATCCTGGTCGGCAATCTCTTGAGTCGAGACGATAACTAAACGGGAGGAAGGCGTGGCCGCCGTCTCAAAATCCACGCCATACATGAGGAGGAAAAGCGATGCGTAAGACTCTGCTTCTGACCGCCGCACTCGGACTTTGCCTGGGCGGCACCGCGGCGATGGCGGATTCCGCCTGGACCGGCGGCGACAACCTGCCGACCAACCCGCTCTCCTGCGACGCGACGCCGGGCGAGGCCGCGGCGATGCCCTATGACGGCGGCGCGCCGACCGGGGCACCGGACCTGAAGGGCAAGAAGATCACCGTGGTCGACGTGCCGAAGCTGATCGGCATCGGCTACTTCAACGCGACCTCGAAGGGCATCGCCGACGCGGCGGCCGAGCTGGGCAACGTCGAGGCCAAGACCGACGGTCCGACCCAGGCCAACATCGACCAGCAGATCTCCTTCATCGACAACTACATCACCAGTGGCGTCAACGGCATCCTGTTCGCCGCCAACGATCCGGTGGCGATTGCGCCGGTGCTGAAGAAGGCGCTCTCCAAGGGCATCCACGTTGTCGGCTACGACGCCAACTCGCAGCCCGACGCCCGCGAATGGTTCGTCAACCAGGCGCAGTTCAACGGCATCGGCAAGGCGCTGATCGACGACATGGCCAAGGAGATCGGCGAGGACGGCGCCTTCGCCATCGTCACTTCGACCTTCACCACGCCGAACCAGGCGCGCTGGATCGCCGAGATGGCGGCCTACCAGGCGAAGTGCCATCCGAAGATGAAGTGGCTGGAGACCGTGGAAGCCCAGGAGGACAACAACCTCTCCTTCAACCAGGCAACCACGCTGATCAACAAGTATGGCGACGACCTGAAGGGCATCTTCGGCATGACCAGCGTCGCGACGCCGGCCTCCGCGGAAGCGGTCACCCAGGCCGGCAAGTGCGGCAAGATCGCGGTGGTCGGTCTCGCCACGCCGAACGCAATGAAGCCCTATGTGGAGAAGGACTGCGTGAAGTCGGTCGTGCTCTGGAACCCGGTCGATCTCGGCTATGCCGCGATGCACGTGCTCCGCGCCGCGGTCGACGGCACGCTGCAGCCGGGTGCGAAGTCGGTCAAGGCCGGCAAGCTCGGTGAGCTCCAGATCATCAACGGCAGCGAAGTGCTCCTGGGTGCGCCGACCACCTTCACCAAGGAGAACATCGGCAACTTCGACTTCTAAGTCCTTGAACGAGAACGGTGCGGGCTGGGCGAGCCCGCGCCGTTTCTTTTGCCGCGGTCCGCAAGAAGCGGGGAGCGGAGCGGGGCGCACCGCCTTATAATCCGACCCGGGGCCATCGAGCAATCGAGGGGCACATGTCCGGGCTGCATCACCACACCGAAACGCCGACGATCGATCTCGCGGTTGCCGGTCAACTTGCGGCCGAGCTCCTCAGCCACAATTCCTGGCCGCGTGAGCGGCTGATTTCGCACCAGCAGGAAATGCTGAAGGCGTTCCTCGCGCGCGCTGCCGCCAACTCGCCCTACTATCGGGAAGCGATCGGGGCGCTCGTGGCGGCCGGGCGACCGCTTGCGGACTTTCCCATCATGAACAAGACTCTTCTCCTTGCGGAGTTCGATCGGATCGTGACCGATCGGAGGCTGACCCTGGCCATGGTCGAGCAGCATGTGAACAGCGATCGGTGCGGCGGCCTGCTGCTCGGCGAGTATCGCTGTATTGCGACCGGCGGCTCTACCGGGCAAAGAGGACTCTTCGTCTACGACCGGGAGTCCTGGACCGTCGCCGCCGCGAACCAGATCCGCATGCAGCGGATCATGGGCGTCGCGGCGGGCACGCGCGGCGTGGGGATCGGTGCGCCATCGCCCGTCCACATGAGCTATCGCTTTCATGCGGAGTTCCGCTCCAGCAATCCGGACGCTCCGACGCTCTTCGTCACTTCACCACTGGAGGAGATCGTCGCGGCTTTAAACGATTATCAACCGGACTACCTCAACGCCTACCCGTCGCTGATCCGCCGGCTGGCCGAGGAGCAGCGCGCCGGCCGGCTGAAGATTGCACCGAAGCTGTTCCGGTCGGCCGCGGAAGCGCTGGCGCCTGATGTCGTGGACCTGGTGCGGG
>JAYSFH010000721.1:0-2256 GCA_041913405.1 Dongia sp.
CAGGGCGCGGCTCCGCGCTTAAGAAGCAGAAGAAGGCACCCAAGCTCGACCTGCTGCAGAAGACCTGACGCCGAAGGGACTAACGCTTGACTGCATCACTTCGGAAAGCCGCGGCTGCTGCCCGTGCCGCGCGGCCTGGCCGCGTGGCCGTGATCGACATCGGCTCAAACTCGCTCCGACTCGTGGTCTTCGACAAGCGCTCGCGCTGTCCCGTCCCGGTCTTCAACGAGAAGGCTCAGCCCGGGCTCGGTAAGGGCCTGGAGAAGACCGGCCAGCTCAATCCGGAAGGCGTCAACGCGGCCTTGGTCAACATCGCCCGCTTCGTCACCATGGCGGAGGCGATGGGCGTCGAAGAGATCGACATGCTCGCCACGGCCGCAGTGCGCGACGCCGGCGACGGCAAGGCCTTCACCGCCGAGATCGAGAAGAAGACCGGCCGCAAGGTCCGGATCGTCAGCGGCGAGGAAGAGGCGCGGCTCTCGGCCATGGGCGTCATCGCCGGCGTGCCCGAGGCCGACGGCCTGATGGGCGATCTCGGCGGCGGCAGCCTGGAGCTGGTCGCGATCAACAAGGGCAAGATCGGGCATCATGTGACCCTGCCGCTGGGGCCGCTGCGGCTGGTGGAAGCGACCGGTGGCGATCTCGACGCGGCGCAGAAGCTGATCGACAAGCAGCTCGAGAAGCTGGACTGGCTGGACGAGGTCAAGGGCAAGACGCTCTATCCGGTCGGCGGCACCTGGCGCGGATTCGCCCGCATCCACATGGAGCAGAACGACTACCCGCTGCGGGTCATCCACGAATACCGGATGCAGCGCAGAGAGGCTGAAGACCTCGCCAAGCTGCTGAGCCGCCTCGGCAAGCGCTCGCTGGCCGACGTCGCCGGCGTCTCGCGCCGCCGCATGGAGACTTTGCCGCTGGGCGTGCTGGTGCTCGAGCGGTTGCTCAAGCTGACCAAGCCCAGCCTCATTCTCTTCTCCGCTTATGGCCTGCGCGAAGGCTTCCTGTTCAGCCGCCTGGACGAGGAGGCGCAGAGCGCCGATCCGCTGCTGGTCGGCTGCGCGGATCTTGCCGGCGCCGAAGGCCGCTTCGGCCAGGTGATGGACCAGCTCGACGACTGGCTGCTGCCGCTGTTCCGCAGCGAAGGCCATGCCGGCGCCAGGTTGCGCGAGGCGGCCTGCATCCTCTCCGACATCGCCTGGCGCGAGCATCCGGATTACCGCGCCGAGCATGCCTTCATGCGCGCGCTCCGCTTGCCGGTCGCCGGCATCACCCATGCCGAGCGTGTGACCCTGGCGCTCATTCTCGCGATCCGCTACGGCGGATCGGCCGACGCCACCGAGTTCGATCCGGTCCGCCACCTGCTGACCGAAGACGACATGGCTTTTGCTGCAAGGGTCGGCACGACGATCCGGCTCGCCTATGCTTTGAGCGGCGGCACCGAGCATATGCTCGGCCTGACCTCGATCGAGAAATCCAGTGCGCGGCTGACCCTGCATCTGCCGAAGGGCGGCGAGGCCCTGTTTGGGGAGGCGATCCAGCGCCGCCTCGACGCGGCGGGGCGCGCCTTCGGCCTGCCGACCGTGATCGCCTGATTCCTACTGCGGGTGCTCTGCGCGATAGACGGTCCAGGGCAGGCCGGAGAGTCCCCATTGCGGGAACGAGGCCTCTTTCCTGTAGATCTTCGGGCAGCCGACGATCGACGTGTCGAGTGTCTCCGGCATATCGGCGTCGAGCGAGCTCGAGAGCAGCCATTCCGGCTGCTTGTCACAGATCTCCTGGGTCGGCACGTAGATCAGCGGGAGGTCGAAGCGCGCGGCGAAGAATTCGACGATCGGCCGGTTGCGGACGTCCTGGTCGGAGGTCACGAGCACCGGCCCGGCGCCAGAGATCATCTTCATGACCGCGGCGGACTGGTCGCGGCCGTCGCGCAGCAGCCGCGACACGTCGGCGAGATTGCCGACGGCGATCGCGAGCAGCAACGCCACAGCCAGCAAACGTAAGACACCGCCGCGTGCCCAGGCCGCGGCGAAGAGATCGGCGAGCACCAGCAGGAAGACCACGGCCGAGGCGAGGTAGTAGCGCGGGAAGTGGATGTTCGGAAGCCGGGCGACGAACATCGCCAGCGGCAGGACGACCAGGAAGACGAAGGTGAGTGCCGCGAAATTCGGCGCCCGGCGGCGCGCCAAGAGCAGCCCGAGCGCGCAGACCACCGCGCCGCTCAGCAACGCGACCCAGTCCGGCACGGCGTCGGGCAAG
>JAYSFH010000722.1:0-2253 GCA_041913405.1 Dongia sp.
AGCCTTCACCTCGGCGGCCATCTTGGAGAGCACCGAGTCCTCCGGATGACGCAGATCAACCGTGAAGAAGACACTGCCCGGGATGGTGTTCCGGGAATTGGGGCTGTTGTTCAGCATGCCGACGGTGGCGCAGGCGAACGGCTGGTTGCTGTGCCCGATCTTGTTGACCGCGGTCACCACATGCGCGGCGCCCACCAGCGCGTCCTTGCGCACCTTCATCGGGGTCGGACCGGCATGGGCTTCCTGCCCGGTCATCACCACTTCGAACCAGCGCTGTCCTTGCGCGCCCTGGACGATGCCGATGGTCTTCTTCTCGTTCTCCAGGATCGGGCCCTGCTCGATATGCGCTTCGAAGAAGGCATGGACCGGGCGCTTGCCGACTTCCTCCGGACCGGCATAGCCGATGCGCTCCAGCTCCTGGCCCATGGTCTTGCCGCTGGGATCGGCGCGGCTGAGGCCGTATTCCAGGTCGAACACGCCGGCGAAGACACCGGAGGCGACCATCGCGGGCGCGAAGCGCGAGCCTTCCTCGTTGGTCCAGACCGCAACTTCGATCGGCCGATTGGTCTCGTATTTGAGGTCGTTCAGCGAGCGGATCACCTCCAGGCCCGAGAGCACGCCGTAGATGCCGTCGAACTTGCCGCCGGTCGGCTGGCTGTCGATATGGCTGCCGGTGATCACGGGGGCCAGGGAGTCATCCTTGCCGGCCCGGCGGGCGAAGATATTGCCCATCTTGTCGATCTTGATCGTGCAGCCGGCCTGGCGGCACCAGGTGATGAAGAGGTCGCGGGCCTCGCGGTCGAGATCGGTCAGGGCCAGGCGGCAGACGCCGCCCTTGGCCGTCGCGCCGATCTTGGCCATCTCCATCAGGCTGTCCCACAGCCGGTCGCCGTCCACCTTGAGATTGGTCGCCACCTGTCGCTCCTGCTTCGTGATTCTTTATTCCGCCGCCTTTTTAGCATGCGGATTGCGCGGGTCCTGGGTCCAATTGAGGTAGGGTTTCCCGGTATCGACCGAAACCATGCTGATCGTGTCCGGCACCGGGCAGACATGCTGGCAGAGGTTGCAGCCGACGCATTCCGCCTCGATCACCTCGTAGCGCCGCTTGCCGTCCACCCGGAGCGCCGCGATCGACTGGTGCGACGTATCCTCGCAGGCGATGTGGCAGAGGCCGCACTGGATGCACTTGTCCTGGTCGATGACCGCGACCGACTTGTAGTTGATGTTGAGGAACTGCCAGTCGGTCACGTTCGGCACGGCCTTGCCGCGGAAGTCGTCGATCTTCCGGTAGCCCTTGGAATCCATCCAGTTGCTCAAGCCGGTGATCATGTCATCGACGATGCGGAAGCCGTGATGCATCGCCGCGGTGCAGACCTGCACCGTGCCGGCCGAGAGCGCGATGAACTCCGCCGCGTCGCGCCAGTTGCCGATGCCGCCGATCGCCGAGATCGGAATCCCGTGGGTCTCGGGATCGCGGGCAATGTCGGCCGTCATATGCATGGCGATCGGCTTCACCGCCGGGCCGCAATAGCCGCCATGGGTGCCCTTCCCGTCCACCATCGGCATCGGCGCGAAATGATCGAGGTCGATGCCGCAGATCGAGTTGATGGTGTTGATGAGCGAGACCGCATCCGCCCCGCCCTGCTTCGCCGCCCGCGCCGGCTTGCGCACGTCGGTGACGTTGGGGGTCAGCTTGACGATGACCGGCATCCGGGTGTGCTGCTTGCACCAGCGGGCGACCATCTCGACATATTCCGGCACCTGGCCGACCGCCGAGCCCATGCCGCGCTCCGACATCCCGTGCGGACAGCCGAAGTTCAATTCGATGCCGTCGGCCTCGGTCTCCTCGACCCGCGCCAGGATGTTCTTCCAGCTCATTTCCTCGCAGGGCACCATGAGCGAGACGATCAGCGCGCGGTCCTTCCAGTCCCTCTTCACCTGCTTGATCTCGCGCAGGTTCACGTCGAGCGGCCGGTCGGTGATCAGCTCGATGTTGTTGAAGCCGACGATTCGGTCGTCGTTGATATGCAGCGCCCCGTAGCGCGACGACACATTCACCACCGGCGGATCTTCGCCCAGCGTCTTCCAAACGACGCCGCCCCAGCCCGCCTTGAAGGCGCGGACGACGTTGTATTCCTTGTCCGTCGGCGGCGCCGAGGCCAGCCAGAACGGGTTCGGTGATTTGATGCCGACGAAATCGGTGCTGAGATCAGCCATGGCCGTTCCTCCTGAGCGCGCGGTCGATTGAATGCG
>JAYSFH010000723.1:0-2246 GCA_041913405.1 Dongia sp.
GATCTGCTGGTCAATCTGGCCGCGGTGCCGGCGCTGGCGGGCTTGCTCGCCGGCGGCCTTGCGCTGTTTGCGATCATGCGGGTCGCCAACCGCATCGGCCGCATCGCCCGGGCAACCGCGCGTGCCGCCAACGGCGAGAAGCTGGATGAGATCGAGGGCATCGAGCGCGGCGATGAGATCGGCCTGCTGGCGAAGTCGGTGCGGACCTTCTGCGCCAAGATCGAGTTCGCCGACCTGGAGCGCCAGGAATTGATGATTCGCGCCAACCGCGACCGGGCGGAGGCGATGACCGCGATGGCGGAGACGGTCGAGCAGGCAACCGGTTCGGCGGTCAATGCCGTCGCCGGCCTGGTGAAGGAGATGATGGCAAGCACCGGGGTGATGAGCGACGCCGCATCGACGGTGACCGACCGGGCGCGGTCGGTGGGAGAGGCCTCGCGGCAGGCGCTTGGCAACGCCCAGGTGGTGGCCTCCTCCGCCGAGGAGCTGTCGGCCTCGATCAAGGAGATCAGCGACCAGGTCGGGCAAACCGCTTCGGTCAGCCGCTCGGCGGTCGACGCCATGGAGAAGGCGACTGTCGCGATCGAGGAACTGACCGCGGTGGTGCAGAACATCTCCAAGTTTGCCGAGGTCATCCAGAGCGTCGCCAAGGAGACCAATCTTCTCGCCCTCAACGCCACCATCGAGGCGGCACGGGCGGGCGATGCCGGCAAGGGCTTCGCGGTGGTGGCGAACGAGGTCAAGAACCTCGCCTCGCAGACCTCGCGCAGCACCGAGGAGATCGCCAGGACGGTGTCCGGCGTGATGCAGGCCACCGCCTCCGCCGCCGAGGCGGTGCGCGGCATCAGCGTGCAGATCAAGCAGGTCGACGGCTTTGCCGCCGGCATCGCTGCGGCGATCGAGGAGCAGGCGGCGGCGACCGCGGAGATTTCGCGCAACATCAATGAAACCGCGACCGCGACCGGCAGTGTGGCCGAGCAGATGACCGAGGTGACCACCCAGGCCGGCGCCGCGCAGACCCGAGCCGTCGAGGTCAGCACGCTCTCGAAGAATATCGACGAGGTCGTCACCAACCTGCAAAGCGCGGTGGTGCGCTCGATCCGCACCGTGACCGAGGATGTCGATCGTCGCGCCGACGACCGGCTGTCGGGCCCGATCGGCGCCGTGGTGCGGGTCGGCGGCCGGAGCGTCAAGGCCGCGGTCAATAACATTTCGCGCGGCGGTGCCGCCTTCACGGTCGAGGAGGACGTCGGCATGGCGAAACAGGTCTCGATCGAGATCGACGGCGTCGGTGCGGCGCTGGAGCTGAAGGTGATCGCCCATGTCGGCCGGACATTCCGCGGATCCTTCGATCGCGCGGCGTCGGGGCGGACCGGGTTGCCGAAGCTGCTCGACTCGCTGCAGAAGGCGCACAAGCTGAAGGTGGCCTGAGCGGAAGGATAGGCGACTGCGCCGCTGCGGCCGTCCCTAGAGGAACTTGCCGCTGTCCAGGATCACCGCGGTGTAGTCGCGATAGCTCATGCCGAGCTCTTCCGCGCGGGCCAGCCGCCGCAGGGCGATCTCCTTCGGCGGCGTCTTCCAGGCCTCGTTATGCGCCTTGGTCCAGCAATAGAGCCGCCAAGAACCGTTGGGATCGAGATCGTCCGGCAACGGACCTCCGTTGTGACCGATCCACGGGTTCAGCAGCGCCGCGGGCGGCGTCGTGATGGAATTGCCCCGCAGCAGATGCGCCACCAGACTCGACCGCTTGCGCTGTGCCATCAAACTTCTGCTCAAAACTGCGGCGATGAGTGCCGCATTGCTGGGCAGGTCATCGCTCATCGCGTCCCGCACAACGCGCTTCGTTGTGCACTGCATCCGGAATCGTTGACCGGCCCCGACCCGTGTGAAAGATTTGAGAAAAGCACGGCGAATTGCAACAGGGAGTCTTCGATGTCCAGAAGCCGAAAAATGCTGTTCGCTGCCTTGGCGTGCGTCGCCGCGCTGCTTCCGACCGCTGCCTGGGCGCATGTCGACGCCGGCTCGACCTCCGGCTTCGTGCACGGCTTCGTCCATCCGATCGCCGGCCTCGATCATGTCCTCGCGATGGTCGCGGTCGGCATGTTCGCCGCCAATCTCGGCGGCCGCGCGCTCTGGGCCGTGCCGCTCTGCTTCGTTTCGGTCATGGCGCTCGGGGGCGCGCTCGGGATCGCCGGGATCGGGCTGCCCTTGGTCGAGGCCGGCATTGCGGTCTCGGTCATCGGCCT
>JAYSFH010000724.1:0-2245 GCA_041913405.1 Dongia sp.
CTGATGCTCGCGGTGGTCGCCGTGTGGGGCACGAACTTCGTCGTCATCAAGACGACCCTCGATCACCTGCCGCCGCTCCTGTTCGCCTGCCTGCGCTTCGTGTTCGTCTTCTTCCCGGCGGCGCTATTCATCAAGCGCCCGAACGTGCCCTGGAAGCAGCTCGCGGCCTACAGCCTGCTCATCAGCGTCGGCCAGTTCGGCCTGCTCTATATCGCCGTGCAAAGCCACATCTCGCCGGGTCTCGCTTCGCTGGTGGTGCAGATGCAGGTGTTCTTCACCATCGGCCTCTCCATCTGGTTCAGCGGCGAGAAGGTGCGGCCCTTCCAGTGGCTCGCCTTGCTGGTCGCCGTCGGCGGCATCGCGGTCATCGCCGTGTACACCGACGGCAGCGCCACCATGTTCGGTCTCGGTCTCACCCTGATGGCGGGCCTCAGCTGGGCGGGCGGCAACACCGTCGCGCGCGGCGCGGGCAAGGTGGACATGCTGGCCTACGTGGTGTGGGCCAGCGCCTTCGCCATCCCGCCGCTCATCGTGCTGTCGATCCTCTACGACGGCCTGCCCGCCATCCAGCAAGGCCTCGCCTCGGCCGATCTCGCCACCTGGCTGGGCGTGCTGTGGCAGTCCTTCGGCAACACCATCTTCGGCTACACCGCCTGGGGCTGGCTGCTCGCGCGCCATCCGGCCGCCACCGTCGCGCCGGCCTCGTTGCTGGTGCCCGTCTTCGGCATCGGCGCTTCGGTCGCGTTGCTCGGGGAAAGTCTGCCCGCGTGGAAGGTCGTCGCCTGCGGTCTCATTATCGCCGGCTTGGGCTTCAATACCCTCTGGCCGCGATTAGCAAAAGTGGGACCCGGTTTTGCGGCCAATCGCGGCCACTCATGAAGAATCAGGTTTGATCCGATGATATCGGATCAAACCGGCCGAATTCTCCACGCCGAAAGTCCCCGCCACGGCATAAGATCGGCCGCGATGACCGATCACGATCCTTCCGCGCCGCCCGGCAAACCCGCTTCCCCGTTCGAAGTGTTCTTCGTCTTTCTGAAGCTCGGGCTCACCTCCTTCGGCGGCCCCGTCGCACACCTCGGTTATTTCAGCGCGGAGTTCGTCGCCCGCCGCAAGTGGCTGAGTGATTCGGCTTATGCCGAAATCGTCGCCCTCTGCCAGTTCCTGCCCGGCCCCGCCAGCAGCCAGGCCGGCATGATGATCGGCCTCACTCGGGCAAGGCTTCCGGGCGCGTTCGCCGCCTGGCTCGGCTTTACGCTGCCCTCGGCGCTTCTGCTCGCCGCCTTTGCCGCCGGGGCGGGGACCCTCGGCGATCTCGCGAACGCCCCGTGGCTGCACGGTCTCAAGATCGCCGCCGTCGCCGTGGTGGCCCAGGCCATCATCGGCATGTCGCGAAGCCTGTGCCCGGATCTCCCGCGCATCGTCTTCGCCGTCATCGCCGCGGCCATCGCGATCTTGATGCCGGCCGCGCCCGGGCAAGTCGGCGCCATCGTTCTCGGCGGCCTGCTCGGCCGCTTGATCCTGAAACCCGCGCTCGGCGCCGCGCCGCCCGATCTCCCCGCCGCCGTGCCGAAGCCGGCGTCCGTCGCCGCGCTCGTCCTGTTCTTTGCGCTGCTGATCGCGCTGCCGCTGGCCGCCGCCAACGGCGATCTGTTCGTGCGCCTCTTCGACGGCTTCTACCGTTCGGGCGCGCTGGTGTTCGGCGGCGGGCATGTGGTGCTGCCGCTCCTCCAGCGCGAAGTGATCCCGCCCGGCCTCATCGGCCCCGAGATGTTCCTCGCCGGTTATGGCGCCGCCCAGGCCGTGCCCGGTCCGTTGTTCACCTTCGCCGCCTTCCTCGGCGCGGCGATCGCTGGCGGCTGGGGCGCGCTCGTCTGCACCCTTGCGATCTTCCTCCCGTCGTTCCTGCTGATCGTCGGCGTGCTCCCGTTCTGGAACCGCCTGCGCCGATACGCCGGCGCCCGCGCCGCGCTCCAGGGCGTCAACGCCGCCGTGGTCGGATTGCTCGCCGCCGCCTTCGCGACTCTCATCGTGCCCACCGCCGTCACCGGCGCCATGGATGCCGGTATCGCGGCGATCCTGCTCGTGCTGCTGGTCGCCCTCCGCGCGCCGTCCTGGCTGATCGTCGCCCTCGGCGCGGCGGCGTCCTCCCTCGCGGCCTGACGGCTGCAAGGATGGGGGGTGGCGAGTCCCCGACTCGCCTATGCATATTTCCGATTTTTGGTGGGCGATCAAATTTGATCGG
>JAYSFH010000725.1:0-2237 GCA_041913405.1 Dongia sp.
TGACCAAGGACGCCCACCGGCCGCTCCGATTTTTTTTGAAGGGCAGCCGTTTTGTCAGCGGGCCGGCGGCTCTCAACCGCTGATCTTCGCGCCATTCGGCGGCGCCGGGGTCGCCCGCCGCTAGCGTGAATTTGTTCACGCTCGCCCGCACGTGATGATCGGGCCATCTTTTGCGGATGCACAATTGCTGCGCCAGCGTGCAGGCCACAACCGGCCTTGTCATCCGCCGGGGATTTGTATTTAAGTAAGACAAATAGAAAGCGTTCGAGCAAAAAAGAAACGGAACGCAATAGCAGGGGAGTGCAAGCCGCCAGCGCCGCGATCCAAGCGATCCAATCGTCGTCCAAAAATCAGAACCGTTTCAGTTTCAAACATCTCTGGTCAAAAACTCTCTGGGAGGAGTCACGACATGAAGCGCATCGCATCTACCGCCATTGCTCTTGCCTTGGGCCTCGCCTTCGCCGCCGCGGCGCATGCCGAGGACAAGAAGACCCTGGCCTTCGTGGTCAACGGCGCGTCCGATTTCTGGAAGGCCGCCGAAGCCGGCGTGAAGGCCGCGCAGGCCGAGCTGCCGAACTACGAGCTGGTGCTGAAATATCCCGAGCAGTCCTCGGCCGCGATTCAGATCCGTTTGATGGACGACCTGGTCGCGTCGGGCGTTGCCGCCATCATGGTCAGCGCGGTCGATCCGAAGACCGAAAGCGATGCGCTGAACCGTATCGGCCAGCAGGTCTTGCTGGCGACCACCGATTCCGACGCGCCGCAGACCAGCCGAATCGCCTATATCGGCTCCTCCAACACCGACGCCGGCAAGCAGGCCGGTGAGCTGGTGCTGAAGGCCCTGCCGAACGGCGGCAAGTGCATGGGTTTCGTCGGCCTGCTCGGCGCCGATAACGCCAAGGAGCGCATCCAGGGCGTGAAGGACGTCATCGCCGGCTCGAAGGTCGAGCTGGTCGACGTTCGCGGTGACGACATCGACTTCACCCGCGCCAAGCGCAATGTTGAGGACACGCTGACTGCGAATCCCGACATCAACTGCATGATCGGCTTCTACTCGTACAACACGCCGAAGATCTATGAGGCGCTGAAGGAAGCCGGCCAGCTCGGCAAGATCCAGGTGATCGGCTTCGACGAGGATCCGACCACCCTGGGCGGAGTCCGCGAGGGCACCATCATCGGCACTGTCGTGCAGCAGCCGTACGAGTGGGGTTACCAGGGCATGAAGTACCTGGCCAAGGCCCTGGAAGGCGACAAGTCCTGGATCCCGGAGAACAAGCTGCTGATCGTCCCGACCAAGATCATCGACAAGACGAATGTCGATGCCTTCGAGGCGGAGCTGAAGAAGCGCCAGGGCAAGTAACAGTGCGTAAGTAAGCCTGACCGAGTAACTTGGGGGCCGGTGCCGGCGACGGCACCGGCCCTTTCGTTGCAATAAGGCTGCTTCTCTGCTTCCATCCTCACCAGGGTTGAAGACTCCGATCCCGTAAGATCGCATCAGGGCATCCATGGGCGAACCGACCGATCCGTTTCTGGAACTGAACGGCATCAGCAAGACCTATCCCGGCGTCGTCGCGCTGAGCGACGTCAGCCTCGCGGTCGGGCGCGGCGAGATCGTCGGCCTGATCGGCGAAAACGGGGCGGGGAAGTCAACTCTGATGAAGGTGCTGGGCGGGGTGATCGCGCCCAGCGCCGGCACGATCAAGGTCGACGGCCGCGAGCACGCGGCGCTGACTGTGAACGATGCGATCAAGAGCGGCATCGCCTTTGTGCACCAGGAGCTCAATCTCTTCGACAACCTCGACGTGGCCGGCAATGTCTTCATCGGCCGGGAGCCGCTCTACGGCGGGCCGCTGAAGCTCCTGGATCGCAAGAAGCTGCACGAGCAGGTGCGGCCGCTGCTGGCCAAGCTTGGGGTTGATTTCGCGCCGGACACGATGGTCGCGGAGCTCTCGCTGGCCCAACGCCAGCTGCTGGAAATCGCCAAGGCGCTCTCCCTGGACGCGCGACTGGTGATCATGGACGAGCCGACCTCGAGCCTGACCCTGTCCGAGACCGAGCGCCTGCTCAACGTGATGAACGATCTCCGCGCCGACGGCGTCAGCATCATCTTCATCTCGCATCGCTTGAACGAGGTGAAGTCCTGCGTCGATCGCGTGGTGGTCCTGCGCGACGGACGCATGGTGGGCGCGCTTGACCGCGAAGCGGCGCGGCCGGAAGCGATGATCCGGCTGATGATC
>JAYSFH010000726.1:0-1975 GCA_041913405.1 Dongia sp.
CACAATGCGGTGAAGGCGGCGGAGGAGGGCGGGATCGATGCCGAGATCATCGACCTGCGCAATCTCGACCATTTCGGCATGGACTGGGACCTGATCGGGGATTCGATCGCCAAGACCGGCCGGGTGCTGATCGCCGAGCAGACCGCGCGCGGACAATCGCTCGGCGCCCGCTGGGCCGACGAGATCCAGAACCGGTTCTTCGACTTCCTCGACTACGAGATCCTGCGGGTCACCGGCAGCCTTTCGGCGCCTACCGTGTCCGCCGTGCTCAACAAGGCCGCCTTGGCCAATGCCGACGATGTCAGGACAGCATTATCAACCCTCGCGGAAACAGGCTGAACAAATGCCGGCCGCGTTCCCTCAACACCACAGGAGAGAGCAATGCGTAAGGGAGTAACCTCACAATGGCTTCGCGCCTCGCGGCGTGCGGCCTTGCTGTCGGCGGCGGTCACCGCTGCCGTCATCGGCACCGCGAACTTCGCGGCGCAGGCCCAGGACCGGCCGCTCGTCATCGCGCGTGACATGGACATCAACTCGCTCGATCCGTCGCGCGCCTGGTGCGACACCTGCCAGATCTATGACTCGGCGGTCTACGAGCAGCTCACCACGCTCGACAAGGACATGAAGACCGTGCCGCTACTGGCCGAGAGCTGGGCCTCCAACAAGGAGATGACCGAGTTCACCTTCAAGCTCAACGCGGCGGCCAAGTTCTCCGATGGCTCGCCGGTCGAAGCGAAGGATGTGAAGTGGAGCTTCGAGCGCCTGAAAAACCTGAAGGGCAACGCCGCCTTCTTCACCGATTCGATCGCCTCGATCGAAGCGCCGGATGCGCATACCGTGGTGATCAAGCTCACCCTGGCGAATTCCGAGTTTCCGCAGATGGTCGCCGCACCGAACATGGCGATCCTGAACAGCGACGTCGTCGCGGAGCATGGCGGTCTGGCCGACGACGGCGCCGCGGAGAAGGACAAGGGCGAGGAATGGCTGCTGGCGAACTCCGCCGGTAGCGGCACTTTCGTGCTGGAGAAGTACGAGCCCAATGCCGAGCTGCGGCTGAAGCGCAATGATGCCTACTGGGGCAAGAAGGCGCTGGTGCCGGCGGTCGTCTTCCGCCAGGTGAAGGACGCGGTCGCCCAGGCGCAGCTGTTGCAGTCGGGCTCCGCGGATATCGCGATGCAGATCGATCCCGACATTGCGAAGTCGCTCGAAGGATCGAATGTGAAGGTCGAGCGCGCGACCTCGTTCAACTTCCTCTACATCGCACTGTCGCCCGGAGCGAAGGGCCTCCAGGTCAAGCTGACCCCGGAAGTCCGCGAAGCGATCTCGCTGGCGATCGATCGCCAGGGTCTGATCGACGTCACCCTTGGCGGCGCCGGCAAGCCGATGGCGGCGGCGATTCCACTCGGCTTCCCGGGCGGCGACGGGCATGAGATCCCGAAATACGATCCCGACAAGGCCAAGGAGCTGCTGGCGAAGGCGGGCTACGCCGACGGCTTCACGCTGGAATCCACCTATCCCGGCATGAACGTCTACGGCGTGGACCTCTCGGTCATGATGCAGAAGATCCAGCAGGATCTGAGCAAGGTCGGCATCAAGGTCGAGCTGACGCCGGTTCCTTTCGCCAACTGGCGTGAGAAGGTGAACGGCGACGGCACGCCGCTGACCGCGGTGTTCTTCGCACCCGACTTCTACGGCGCTTCCGGCTATGTGGACTACTTCGGCCTGGCCGAAGGCTCGGTCTGGGCGAAGCGGGCCGGTGCGGCGAACGATCCCTCCATCGTGAACACCAAGATCACGGCGGTGCGCAATGCCGCGCTTGCGGCGGCGACGCCGGAAGAGGCCAACAAGCTCTGGTTCGAGGCCGGTGAGATGATGGCCAAGGACCGGATCATCATCCCGATGGTGAGCCCGGATTTGATCTTGACCTATGGCGACAAGGTGAGCGGCGTGCGCTACAGCGCCTGCTGCAACCTGC
>JAYSFH010000726.1:1985-2236 GCA_041913405.1 Dongia sp.
ATCAAGTACTGAGCGACCGCGTGCAGCCGGGCGGGAGCGATCCCGCCCGGCATTTTCTTGGAATGAAGGTGACCAAATGAGCCGCGACCTGCCCAACAGCAAGGATACGGAACTGCTGCAACGCGCCCGCCGCGTGGTGCCGAACGGCGTCTGGGGTCACATGGCGACTCGCGGCATCGGCCCCGGCTATCCGCAGTTCTTCTCCCGCTCCGATGGCTGCCGGGTCTGGGACGCCGACGGCAACGAATATA
>JAYSFH010000727.1:0-2235 GCA_041913405.1 Dongia sp.
GACGCCAAGGGCCTGCTGAAATCCGCGATCCGCGATCCCAACCCGGTGATCTTCCTGGAGAACGAGATCCTCTACGGCCAGAGCTTCGAAGTCCCGTCGGACAAGGACTGGATCGTGCCGATCGGGAAGGCCAAGGTCGTCCGCAAGGGCAGCCAGGTCACCATCACCGCCTTCTCGCGCATGGTCGGCGTCGCCCTCGAGGCGGCCGAGCTGCTGGCGAAGGAGGGGATCGACGCGGAAGTCATCGATCTCCGCACCATTCGCCCGCTCGACACCGCGACCATCGTCGCCTCGGTGCAGAAGACCAACCGCCTGGTCAGCGTCGAGGAGGGCTGGCCCTTCGCCGGCATCGGCTCGGAGATGGCGGCGGTGATCATGGAGCAGGCCTTCGACTATCTCGACGCGCCGGTCGCGCGGGTCGCCGGCGTCGATGTGCCGATGCCTTATGCCGCCAATCTCGAGAAGCTAGCGCTTCCGCAAGCCGCACAGATCGCGGATGCGGCCAAGCAAGTCTGCTACCGCTAGAAAGGGGAGGGAGCGATGCCGATCAACATCCTGATGCCCGCCCTCTCGCCCACCATGACCGAGGGCAACCTCGCGAAATGGCTGAAGAAGGAAGGCGACGCCGTCAAAGCCGGCGACGTCATCGCGGAGATCGAGACCGACAAGGCGACCATGGAGGTCGAAGCCGTCGATGAAGGCAAGATCGGCAAGATCCTGGTCGCCGCCGGCACCGAGGGCGTGAAGGTCAACGACGTGATCGCCGTGCTGCTGGAGGAGGGCGAGAGCGCTTCCGACATCGCCGGCACGCCGAAGGCCGCCGCCGCACCGGCACCCGCCGCGCCCGCGAAAGCCGACGCGCCGAAGCCGGCTCCGACTGCAACAGCAGCGCCCGCGCCGAAGCCGGCGGCACCGGCAGCGACCAGCGGTAATCGCGTCTTTGCCAGCCCGCTCGCGCGGCGCATCGCCGAGCAGAAAGGCATCGATCTCTCCGGCCTCGCGGGCAGCGGCCCCAACGGTCGCATCGTCCGCGCCGATCTCGACAAGGCGCCAGCGGGCAGGGCGGCGCCGAGTGCCGCCGCGCCGAAGCCGGCGACCTTGCCCGGCGCGCCGAGCTTCAACGCTTTCGGCGAGCCGGAATTCGAGCTCATCCCGCACACGACCATCCGCAAGACCATCGCGCGCCGCCTGCAGGAATCAAAGCAGTTCGTGCCGCATTTCTACCTGACGGTGGATTGCGAGCTCGACCGGCTGCTGGCGCTCCGCGAGGACGCCAATGCGGCCTCGGCCAAGGAAGGGCCGAATGCCTACAAGCTCTCGGTCAATGACTTCATGATCAAGGCTTATGCCATTGCCTTGAAGCAGGTCCCGAAGGCGAATGCGTCCTGGAGCGATGAGGGCGTCAAGCAGTACAAGTCCTCGGATATCTCGGTCGCGGTCTCCATCCCGAACGGCCTGGTGACGCCGATCATCCGCCATGCCGAGGTGAAGACGCTGACCCAGATCTCGGCCGAGATGAAGGAACTGGCGGGCCGCGCCAAGGCCGGCAAGCTGAAGCCTGAGGACTATACCGGCGGCAGCGGCTCGCTCTCCAACCTCGGCATGTTCGGGGTGAAGAGCTTCAGCGCGATCATCAACCCGCCGCAGGCGACCATCCTCGCGATCGGCGCCGGCGAGCAGCGCCCGGTGGTGAAGAACGGCCAGCTTGCCGTGGCCACGGTGATGAGCGCCACGCTCGCGGTCGATCACCGTGCGGTCGACGGCGCGCTGGGCGCCGAACTGCTGGCGGCGTTCAAGCGGCTGGTCGAGAGCCCGGCCGCGATGCTGGTCTGATCAACGGGCGGATCGCGGCCATGAAGCCGATCTTCTACGTCGCCGCCGGGCTGATCCTCTTGATCGTGGTTGCATTCGCCGGCGGACTGGCACTGCTCGGCGGCGGCATCACCTGGGTGGCCACCAAGAAGGTGGATGTGAGCGATCCCAATGCCGCGGACAACTTCCGGGTCAAGTTCGAGCAGAATTGCAGCACGATGGCGACCAAGCGCATCGACCAGCAGGACTATCAGAAGATCGCGCTGGTCAAGCAGGTGTGCAGCTGCGACGCCAAGGCGCTGATCGCCTATATGCGGCGCAACAAGGACATGACGGTGCTGGAGCTGGAGAAGCGCCTGCTGACCCGGGAGGCGGCGATCGTTCGGGAGTTCGATAACTGCAACAAGGCTTACGGCGTCGACG
>JAYSFH010000728.1:0-2229 GCA_041913405.1 Dongia sp.
CTTCTTCGTCATGTACGGCCAGACCGAGGCGGCCCCGCGCATTTCCTATCTGCCGCCGGATCTGGCGGAGCGCTATCCCGCGTCGATCGGCCGGGCGATTCCCGGCGGCACGATCGAGATCCTCGGCGAGGACGGTGCACCGGTCACGGCGGCGGGCGAGGGCGGCGAGCTCTCCTATCGCGGGCCCAACGTGATGATGGGCTATGCCGAGGACCAGGCGGGGCTCGCGACCGATGAAACACCACCGGCGCTGCGCACCGGCGACCTGGCGCGTTGGAACGAGGCCGGGCTGGTGGAGATCGTCGGCCGCGCCGCCCGCTTCGTGAAACCGTTCGGCCTGCGCGTCAATCTCGACGAGGTCGAGGCGGCGGTGCGCCGCACCATCCCGGACGCGGCCTGCACTGGTACCGACGAGCTGATCGTGATCGCTCTGCCCAAGAAATCGGGCGGCTCCGGCGCCGAGATCGTCGCCGAGCTCGCCCAGGCCTACAAGCTCCCGGCCTTCATCTTCCGCACGGTGGCATTCGACGAGATTCCCCGCCTGTCGAACGGCAAGGTCGCCTACCGGGCAATCCTCGACGCCGCCGGCATGACGCCCGCGGAAACCGCGCCGCCGGAAGCCCGTGGCCTGCTGCAGAAACTGTTCCTGCGCTATCCGCGTCTCGGGACCGAGCTCTGGCTCTCCCGCAACCAGATCGTGACGCTGCTGGTCAGCGGCCTCTGGCACGGCGCCGCCTGGACCTTCGTCAGCTGGGGCTTCTTCCACGGGCTGATGCTGGTCGGCCAGCGCCAGATCGGGCGGCGCATCAAGTCGCTCTATGATCGCTATCGCGCCTTCACGCGCGTCTCGATCGTGGTCCAGATCCTGCTGGTCTTCATCCTGGTGGCGGTCAGTCGCGTGCTGTTCCGCTCCAACAGCCTGCACGACGCGATGATCGTCTATGAGAAGATCCTCACCGGGCCCTACAACTGGGCCGGGCTGGACGGCAAGGCGTCGCTGGCGACCGGGGCAGCGATCATTCTGGCGACCGTGGCGGCGGAGGCCTTCGTGGAGCTCGGTTTCTGGCGACGGCACGTCGCTCGCCGCCGCGTGCTCCGGACCTTGATCGCGATCGCCGTCCTGCTGCTGACCCTGCTGATCGGGAACTTCACGGGAGGAAGGTTCATCTATGTCCGTTTCTGACTCCCGTCGACTGCTGGCGCGCCGCCGCGTTCACCCCGCGCTATTCCTCTGCGGCGCCATTGTCGCACTCTTCGCCATGGACCGCATCGGCAGCCTGGTGCTGGAGCAGATCACCAAGCTCAGCGATTTTCGCATCTCGCAGATCTATGCCGGCACGGCCAAGGCCGACGTGCTCCTGCTCGGCAACAGCGTCGGAAACGCCATGGCCGTGCCGCCGCAACTCTCGAAGGCGCTGGGCCGCAGCGTCTTCTCGATCGCCTATCACGGCTTAGACGCCCGGACGCAGCAGGCGCTGGTGGAGGACATGATCGAGCGCGGCGAGGCGCCGCGCCTCGCCCTGATGGAAATCAGGCCAGCCGCCCAGAACTGGGTTTACGCGCCGATGTTCTCGCCTTATCGCGGTTTCAGCCCGAGATTGTCAGTGCTGATCGACAGTGCCGATCGCGGCACCGTCCCGTGGCGATCGCTGTTCCACGTTTACGGTTTCAATGGCGACACGCTGCTGGTGATCCTGCAGAAGGTCTTCGACCGCGACGACCAGGCCACAGGCCCCTCCAACGGCAATATCAACGAGGCGATCAAGCAGCGCTGGCTGATCACCGCGCCCACGCCGAAGGCCAACCCCGATCAGCTCCAGGCATTTCGCGAGACAGCACAGGCACTCCGCGCCGCCGGCTCTCAGGTCGTCGTGGTCTCGGCGCCACTTCACCCGATCAACCAGACCCGAGGCCCTTGGGAGCAAGAGCTGGTCGACGCGGTCCGCGCGGCAATGCCGGCCGACGTTGCGGTGGTCGACCTCTCGGATATCCTGCAGGACGACCACTACTTCGAGGATCCGACGCACATCAACGCCGCCGGCCGCGCGGCACTGGAGCCGTATCTGATCAAGATCGCGCGCGAGAACGGTCTCTGAATCGCCTCGCGTGAGTGGTCAGCTGGTTGCGCCATTCTGGTCGCCGTTGCGACGCAGCTTGCCGGCAAGCTTGCCAAGAAGATCCAGGATCTCCGTTTCCGGTCCCTTTGGTCTCCCCATCGCGATCCAGAGG
>JAYSFH010000729.1:0-2221 GCA_041913405.1 Dongia sp.
TCATCTTGCCGCCAACCCCAACCTCTGGGCCCCTGATCCGCGGACCTTCCACGAGGTCAACTTCGAGGGCACTTGCCGCGTGCTGGAGGCGGCGGCCAAGGCGGGCGTCGAACGGATCGTCTACACCTCGACCGAATCCATCCTGAAGAACATCCATGCCCGCAACGGCGATGCGGCGGCGCTGATCGACGAGAGCGTCGATCTCGCGATCGACGATGTCTGGGGCGCCTACTGTCGCTCGAAATACCTGGCCGAGCGCGAGGCGCTGCGCGCGGCGAAAGCCGGGCTGCCGGTCGTCATCGTCAACCCGACCATGCCGGTCGGCCCGGGCGACGGCTTGATCACGCCGCCCACGCGCATGCTGATCGGCTTCCTGAACGGCGCGACTCCGGCCTATCTGGATTGCGAGTTCAATCTGGTCGATGCCCGCGACGCGGCGAACGGCCATCTGCTGGCTGCGGAACGCGGCCGGATCGGCGAGCGTTACATCCTCGGCGGCGAGAACCTGGCCCTGGGTCATGTGCTCGACCTGCTGCGCGAGATGACCGGATTGCCGATCGCCCGCACCCGCGTGCCCTATGCGCTGGCTTACGTTGCCGGCTGGATCAGCGAAGGCCTTTCGCGGCTGACCAAGCGGCCGCCGATCGCGCCCTTGACCGGCGTGGTGCTGGCACGCTCGTCGATGGCCTTCGACTCCCGCAAGGCGCGGCGCGAGCTCGGCTGGCACACGCGGCCGCTGCGTCAATCGCTGCAGGATACGGTGGCTGATCTGCATACCCGCGGCCTGCTGCGCCGCGATCTCCGCCCGCAGCTGGCCTGATCGCCTAGCCCGAAGTCGGGGTCAGCGGCGGCATCTGGTAGATGAACCCGTCCGCCGGATAAATCGAGCCAAAGACCCCGTATTGAGGATTGAAGAAGCGAAGCTGCGTCCAGTCGTTCTCCGGCGAGACGTCCTGCACCTGCATCCCGGTGATGATCCGTCCCGGGACCCAGTTCGAATGATCGACCAGGATGTCTCGGCTGTCGATCACCTGCCGCACCACGGCGAGATGGCCCAGTTTCAGCCGGTCGGTCTGCCCGAGGACCAGGACCGCGCCGGCTTCCGGCATGTTGCCGCGCAGATAGCGCCCGGCGGCGAGACCCCACCAATTCCAGGCATCGCCCCTGAGGTCGATCCCCGAGGCCGCCCGGGCATAGAGCACGCAGGACCCGCCCAGCTGGTCATCGACCACACCGGGCACCGGCCCGACCGGGCTCGGCCGGGACGCCTGTTGCGTGCCGCAACCCGCCAAAACCAGGGCGAGCAGGGTGATCCATCCAAAGAATAAGGGGAGGGGTCGACTCGGGAACATGTGGATAAGTGTAACTGCATCTCGCGAAATCGCCTAGTTTCAGGCGGTTGCGCTGCAATCCTGGGCCGCCGTATCGCCGGGCAGTGTCGCTGCCAGACCATCCTCGCCCCGGAAAAAGCAGCAGAATTCCGCATCGCAGCGATCTAGATTGCTGCGATGCGGTGAGATGGGGAGCCGGCCGGTGGCACGCGGCTTGGGAGGGTGAGATGGCAAAGCAGAAGCGGGCAACCGACATGGCGCTCCGGAGCACGCCGGCACCGCGCAAATCGACCGGCCTATCGGTGAAGCTGGACGAAGGCCTTTCGCCGCTTGCCCGCGTCTTCCCGCCGACCAAGTCCTTCGACGCGGCGCGGGCCGAGGGCGAGCTGCGCGACCTGATGGGCGAGCTTTCGAAGCTGCGCGAGCGCAACCCCTTCGGCAACACCGTGAAGCTGCTGGCGCTGGAGCTCGGCAAGAAGCTCGACGCCGAGAAGCTGGAGCTGGGCTCGCTCGAGGATCTGATCCAGCACATCTCGGCCGAGGCCTACGAGCATCGCGCCGAGCGGATCTCCCGCTATCTCGGCGAGCATGACGCCAGGAAGAACGAGGAGCGCTTGCGCCTGGTGTTTCGCCAGGCCGCCGGCATCGAAGGCCCCATTAAAGGTAAGGGGAGCAAGAAGCCCGCAAAAACCTTCGCGCAGTTCCAGGCGTTGCTGGAGCGCGAGCTGTTCGGCATCGTCTTCACCGCACATCCGACTTTCAGCCAGTCCAAGCCGATGATGCAGGCCCTGGCCGAGCTCGCCATCGACCGCAATGTCGAGGGCAAGAAGCTCGCTGCCAAGGAGCGCAACCGACTGCTGGCCCAGGCCCGCGCCGTCGAACATCGCCCG
>JAYSFH010000730.1:0-2219 GCA_041913405.1 Dongia sp.
CATGAGGTCGAGCAGATCTGCGACCGGGTCACCGTGCTGCGTGACGGCAAGCGGGTCGGCAGCGGCAATGTCGGCGAGCTTCGGGTCGATGACTTCGTGAAGATGATGGTCGGCCGCTCCAGCAGCCAGTTGTTCACAAGATTGGGCGCCCAGCGCGACGTCGGGCCGGTCGTCATGACGGTGAAGAACATCTCCCGCGACCGCGACCCGACCAACCCGCATGCGACCCTGCTGAAAGACGTCAGCCTCGAGGTGCGCGCCGGGGAGATCCTCGGCCTCGCCGGCCTGATGGGCGCCGGGCGCACCGAACTGGCGCGGGCGATCTTCGGCGCCGACCGCTTCGAGCGCGGCTCGGTCGAGATCGAAGGCCGGCGGCTCGAGATCCGCTCGCCGGTCGATGCGATCCGCAACGGCATCGGCCTCGTCCCCGAGGACCGCAAGCAACAGGCGCTGTTCCTCGACCTCGCGATCAGCCACAACCTCGCGATCTCCAGCCTGAAGGACATCTCCTGGGGCCGCTGGTTCGTCAACGAGAAGGCGGAAGCCCAGCTGGTCGAGCGCTATCGCAAGGCGCTGGACATCCGCATGGCCTCGGCCGACCACCCGATCAGCGGGCTTTCCGGCGGCAACCAGCAGAAGGTGGTGCTGGCGCGCTGGCTGGCCCTGAAGCCGAAGGTGCTGATCGTCGATGAGCCGACCCGCGGCATCGACATTGCCGCCAAGGCCGAGGTGCACCAGCAGCTCGACCTGATGGCCCGGGCCGGGATCGCCATCATCGCGATCTCCTCCGAGCTGCCGGAGGTGATGGCGATCAGCGACCGCATCGTCACCATGCGCGAGGGCCGGGTCACCGGCGGCATGCCGGGCGAGCGCGCCACCGAAGAATCGCTCATGCACCTGATGGCCATCGAGCAGGCCGCCGCAAACACCCCAGTGAGCCAGGAAACCCGATGACCGACGCCGCGACGAAATCATCCGCCGAACTGCCGAGATCGCGGGCCAGTCGGATCATCCCATTGCTCAGCCGCTATGCGCCGCTGGTCTGCCTGGTGCTGCTGGTCGTCGTCTTCACCCTGCTGACCGATTGGCGCTTCCTCAAGCCGCTCAACCTCTTCAACGTGATGCTGCAGATCTCGATCGTGGGATTGATCGCGGTCGGCATGACCTTCGTCATCCTCACCGCCGGCATCGACCTTTCGGTCGGCTCCCTGGTCGCGGTCGCCGGCCTCACCGCAGCACTCATCGCCAAGGGCAGCGCCGCCACCTCGTTCTCGCTCGATGCGGCGGAGGCGGCCGGCTACGGCTGGTTCGCCGCGATGATGGGCGCCATCGCCGTCGGATTGCTCGGGGGCGCCATACAGGGCGTGTCGATCACCAAGCTCAAGGTGCCGCCCTTCGTGGTGACCCTCGGCGGACTCTCGATCTTCCGCGGCATGGCGCTGATGATCTCCGGCTCCGGCCCGATCAGCGGCTTCGACGACGCCTATCGCTGGTGGGGCCAGGGTCGGATCGGGCCCGACTGGTTTCGCGTCCCGATCCCGGTCATCATTTTCCTCGGTATCGCGGCCATCGCCTTCGTGGTCCTGCGCTACACCCGATACGGCCGCCAGGTCTATGCGGTCGGCGGCAACCGCGAAGCCGCACGCCTCGCCGGCGTCAATGTCGAGCGCGTGCTGCTCTCGGTCTATGTGATCATCGGCTTCCTGTCCGGCCTCGCCGGCTTCGTGCTCTCGGCCCGCCTCAACTCGGCCGAAGCGGTGGCCGGCATGGGCTATGAGCTCAACGTGATCGCCGCGGTGGTGATCGGCGGCACCAGCCTGTTCGGCGGCGTGGGCACCATCCTGGGCACGGTGATCGGCTCGATCCTGATCGGCGTGCTGAACAACGGGCTGGTGCTGATGAACGTCAACCCCTATGTCCAGCAGATCACCATCGGCCTGATCCTGGTCGCGGTGGTGGCCTTCGACCAGTTCGCCAAGTCGCGCCGGCTGAAGTAAACTCGGCTTCGTGACGGAAGCACTTCTCGCGCGACTCAAGAGCGGAGCGGCGATCGACGAACCGATCGCGGTGGTCGGCGCGCATCCGGACGACGAGACGCTCGGCATCGGCAGCCGGCTGGTCCTCATCAAGCGCCTGCGGCTGATCCAGATCACCGACGGCGCGCCGCGCGACCAGATCGACGCGAAGCGCAACGGTTTTGCCGATTGGCGGGGCTACAA
>JAYSFH010000731.1:0-2213 GCA_041913405.1 Dongia sp.
GGAGAGCCCGCCCAGGAATCGCTTCAGCTTGAAATCCAGGCTCATGTTCTTGCGCGAGATCGGCAGCAGGTCGGCCAGGCGGCGGAAGCCGCGGTGCAGCGCACCCGGCACCAGCTGCGCATAGAGACGCGCCGGCAGCAACGCCTTGAAGGGATCATAGCCCGCGAAGAGCTCGTCGCCGCCGTCGCCGGAAAGCGCCACGGTGACGCGGCTGCGGGCGAAGCGCGAAACCATGTAGGTCGGCAGGATCGAGGCATCGCCGAGCGGCTCATCGAGCCGGCCGAGCACCGGATCCAGCAGATCTTTCGCCGTCTCCAGGTCGAGCAGCTGTTCGTGGTGCCGGGTGCCGTAATGCGCCGCGGCGCGGCGCGCATGGTCGGATTCATCGAAGGACGGATCGCTGAAGCCGATCGCGAAAGTGTCGATCGAATTCGCCGGGCGGCAGGCTGCTGCCGCGGCAACGCTGGCGGTGGAATCGACGCCGCCGCTGAGGAACAGTCCGAGCGGCACGTCGCTGATCAGGCGCCGCTGGACCGACTGGAAGATGAGATGCTTGAGCTCCTCGGCGAGCCGCGGTTCGTCCGCGGCGGAGAGGCTCTCGTCCGGATCGAGGGTGAAGCGCCAGTAGCGGCGAATGTCGAGACTGCGCGTGGCGAGCTCGTAGGTCGCTGAATGGCCCGCCGGCAGCTTGCGACATTCGGCATAGATGGTGTTCGGCGCCGGCGTGAAGCCATGTGCCAGGAATTTCTGCAGGCCCAGGCGATCGATCGAGAAGCGGAGGTTGGAATGCGCGGCGAGCTCCGTCACCTCGCTGGCGAAGGCGAAGCTGCCCTGCTGCAGGCTGTAGTAGAGCGGTTTCTCGCCGAACCGGTCGCGGGCCAGGAAGATGCGGCCGCGCGCGGCGTCATAGGCGGCGAAGGCGAACATGCCGTTGAGCCTGCCCGGCAGCGCCTCGCCCCATTCCTCATAGCCATGCACGATGACTTCGGTGTCGGAATGATCGCTCTGGAAGCGGTGCCCGGCCGCTTCCAGCTCCGTACGGAGTTCGCGGTGGTTGTAGATCTCGCCGTTGTAGACGACCGCGACCCTGCCGTCCTCGTTGAAGAAGGGCTGGTGCCCGCCGGCGATGTCGAGGATCGAGAGGCGGCGATGGCCGAGAAAGACCGCGCGGTCGGGGTCGTGATGGAAGCCGTCGCCGTCCGGCCCGCGATGCGCCAGCGCCGCGGTCATCCGGAGGAGGTCGCCGCGATCGCCGCGGCCGGCAAACCCGGCGAGGCCGCACACTATTTCTTCGCCCGCATCTTGGCGTGGTCCGCCGGATCGAAGTTCAAGCGCTCGCGCACCACGTAGGAGGTCTTGCCCTGGGATTCGAAATAGGTCCGCATCAGGATCTCGGACAGCAGCCCCATCAGGATGCACATGAAGCCGGTGACGAAGGTCATCACCGCAAGCAGCGGCAGCGGCGTCTGGATAAGCGAGAGGCCCTCGAAGAACTTCAGGTAGAGCGCCCAGATCACCGCCAGCCCGGAGACCGCGAGACAGAGCATGCCGAAGCCGCCGAACACATAGATCGGCTTCATGAACTGGCGGTCGAGGAATTTCACGACGATGAGGTCGAGAATGATCTTGGCGACCCGCTCGAGCCCGTAATTCGACTTGCCGTGCGCGCGCGGATGGTGGCGCACCGGTATTTCGGTGACCCGCGCCCCCATCCAGGAGGCATAGACCGGGATCAGCCGATGCATCTCGCCGTAGAGGCGGACACCGTCGAGCACGTCCAGCCGATAGGCCTTCAGGGTGCAGCCGTAGTCATGCAGGTGGACGCGCGAGACCATCGAGATGATCTTGTTGGCGATCCGGCTCGGCAGGTTGCGGCGGATCGCGGCATCCTTGCGGTCCTTGCGCCAGCCGGAGACGACGTCATAGCCCTCGTCGATCTTCGCCAGCAGCGCCGGGATGTCGGCGGGATCGTTCTGCAGATCGGCGTCGATCGGGATGATGATGTCGCCGGACGCGTGGTCGATGCCGCACATCATCGCCGCGGTCTGGCCGGAATTGCGCTTCAGCTCGATGACCTTGATCTCCTGGCGTGCCGCCGCGGCCGCGCGCAGGACCCTTCCGGTGCCGTCCTTGCTGCCGTCGTTCACCAGAATGATCTCGAACGGCGCGCCCAATCCATCGAGCACGGCCAGCAGGCGCTCGCAGAGCACCGG
>JAYSFH010000732.1:0-2206 GCA_041913405.1 Dongia sp.
GAGGCCGAGCAGGATGCCGGCCAGGATGACCGCGCCCATCACCGCGATGCGGATGTTGTAGAAATCCTCGATCTGCTGCCGGATTTCAGCGATCTGCTCCTGGTTCGACTTGGCGAGGGCCGCAATCGACTTGCCGAGGGCGGTACGGTTGGCGCGGTTGGCGTCGTTGTTGCCGAAGGTGTTGGCGCCGGCGATGTCGCCGGACGCGCCGAGGCGCGCGGTCTCGACGCGCACCTTCACGAACTGGTCGAGGTTGGCCTGGGCCTCGGCAAAGGTCTTGTCGTCGTCGGCCACCAGTTCCTTCCAGGACTGCATGGTGGATTGCAGGGTGCCGAGCGACTTGTTGATGTTGTCGGCGTACTTGGTCGCCTCTTCGACGTTCTTGGACATATAGACGCCGCGGGAGTCCATGACCACGGCATAGATCAGGCCATTGACCCGCTCGCCGAGGATCGACCGGTTGGCGCTGCGTTCCATTTCGCCGAGCAGAGCTTCCGATTTGAACAGCGTCTGCATGGCGACACCGCCGATCACGCCTGCGCAGAGAATGAGCAGGCCGACCACGAACAGCACTTTTGAACCGATTTTGATATTGGCAATCCAAGACATAGAAATAGCTCCCTAGGACGAAACTCGCCTAGGTATTAGTACTTACTAATTTAATTTTCTATGAAGGCCGCGCGGTGAACCAAGTTTTCTGCTGCGACAAAAAGGCAGAACGGCCGGCGTTTGGCGCTGGCCGCTCAAAAAAGGCCTAGAAGGGCGCGGACTACTTCCGCTTCTCGATCGGCAGGTAGGGACGCTCGCCGTAGCCGGTGTAGAGCTGCCGCGGGCGGCCGATGCGCTGGGTCGGATCCTCGATCATCTCTTTCCACTGCGCGACCCAGCCGACGGTGCGCGCCACGGCGAAGAGCACGGTGAACATCGAGGTCGGGAAGCCGATCGCCTGCAGGATGATGCCCGAATAGAAATCGACGTTCGGGAACAGCTTGTGCGAGATGAAATAGTCGTCCTCGAGCGCGACCCGCTCGAGCTCCATGGCGAGATCGAGCAGCGGTTCGTCGCGCTTGCCGAGCGCGTCCAGGACGTCGTGGCAGGCGGTGCGGATGACCGCCGCGCGCGGGTCGTAGTTCTTGTAGACCCGGTGGCCGAAGCCCATGAGGCGCGTGTTGTCCTCCTTGTTCTTCACCCGCTTGATGTAGTCCTTGACCTTCGACTTGTCGCCGATCTCGGCCAGCATCTTCAGCACGGCCTCGTTGGCGCCGCCATGGGCCGGCCCCCAAAGGGAAGCGATGCCGGCGGCGATGCAGGCGAAGGGATTGGCGCCCGACGAGCCGGCGATGCGCACGGTCGACGTCGAGGCGTTCTGCTCGTGGTCGGCATGCAGGATGAAGATCAGATCCATGGCTTTCGCCACGACCGGGTTGATCTTGTACTCCTCCGCCGGCACCGCGAAGGTCATGCGCAGGAAATTCTCCGCATAGGAGAGGTTGTTTTGCGGATAGATGAAGGGCTGGCCGGTCGCGTATTTGTGGGCCATGGCCGCGATGGTCGGCACCTTCGCGATCAGCCGGTGCGAGGCGATCATGCGCTGGTGCGGATCGTGGATATCGGTGCTGTCGTGATAGAAGGCCGAGAGCGCGCCGACCACGGAGACCATCACCGCCATCGGATGCGCGTCGCGGCGGAAGCCCTGGAAGAAGCGGGCGATCTGCTCGTGCAGCATCGTGTGATAGGTGATGTCCTTCTCGAACTTCTTCAGTTGCTCCTTGGTCGGCAGCTCGCCTTCGAGGAGGAGGTAGCAGACCTCGATAAAGCTCGAGTTGGCGGCGAGATCCTCGATCCGATAGCCACGATGGGTGAGGATGCCCTCGTCGCCGTCGATATAGGTGATCGACGACTGCGTCGAACCGGTCGAGCCGTAGCCCGGGTCATAGGTGAAGTAGCCATGCTCGGTGTAGAGCTTGCGGACGTCGATCACGTCGGGGCCGACGGTGCCCTTCAAGACTGGCAGGTCCCAGCTTTTGCCCAGGCGCTCGTCCTGGACCGCGACCTTGGCGAAGGGCTTCGGCGCCGCCGGCTTAATGCCGCTGTCCTTGATCTTGATCTGCGGCTTCGCGGACCTTTTCGCCGTCTTGGAGGCCGGTTTCGACTTCTCCGCCATCCGCTTCTTGGATTTCTTGCTGTTCGCCGCGATCGTCGTCAT
>JAYSFH010000733.1:0-2202 GCA_041913405.1 Dongia sp.
AGGCCTATCGCCAGCTCAGCAACCGCATCTCGATCTTCACCAGCTTGCCGATCGCGTCGCTCGACCGCCTGAGCCTGCAGAAGCGGCTCGCGGACATCGGCCGCAAGTTCCCGGAATCGGCCTGATCATGTCCACCTTCGAGCGCTACCTCACCCTCTGGGTCGGCTTGTGCATCCTGCTCGGCATCGCGCTCGGGCATTTCATGCCCGGCGTCTTCACCGCGATCGGCGGTGCGGAAGTCGCGCAGGTCAACCTGCCGGTCGCACTGCTGATCTGGCTGATGATCATCCCGATGCTGATGAAGATCGACTTCGCCGCACTCGGCCGGGTCAAGGAGCATTGGCGCGGGATCGGCGTGACCCTGTTCATCAACTGGGCCGTGAAGCCCTTCTCGATGGCCGCGCTCGGCTGGCTGTTCATCGGATACCTGTTCCGCGACGCCCTGCCGGCGGAGCAGATCGACTCCTACATCGCCGGCCTCATTCTCCTCGCCGCGGCGCCCTGCACCGCGATGGTCTTCGTCTGGAGCAACCTCTCCGGCGGCGAGCCGCATTTCACCCTGAGCCAGGTGGCGCTCAACGACGTGATCATGGTCTTCGCCTTCGCACCGATCGTCGGCCTGCTGCTCGGTCTCTCGGCGATCGTCGTGCCCTGGCAGACACTGCTGCTCTCGGTCGTTCTCTACATCGTCGTGCCCGTCGTCATCGCCCAGGTCGCGCGGCGCAGTCTGCTGGCCGGCGGGCCGGAGCGGTTCCGCGCGGCGCTGGCGAAGATCCAGCCGGTCTCGCTCCTCGCTTTGCTGACGACGCTGGTCCTGCTGTTCGGTTTCCAGGGCGAGCAGATCATCGCCCAGCCGCTGGTGATCGGCCTGCTGGCGATCCCGATCCTGATCCAGGTCTATTTCAACGCCGGCCTCGCCTATCTGCTGAACCGGGTGACCGGCGAGGCGCATTGCGTCGCGGCACCCTCAGCCCTGATCGGCGCCAGCAATTTCTTCGAGCTGGCGGTGGCGGCCGCGATCAGCCTGTTCGGGTTCAACTCCGGCGCGGCGCTGGCCACCGTGGTCGGCGTGCTGATCGAGGTGCCGGTGATGCTGTCGGTGGTGAAGATCGTCAATGCCAGCAAGGGCTGGTACGAGCGTGGGCAAGGCCCGGCGGCCCGCCGCAAGGCTGCGCAGTAGCCGACCGGCTGTTTACGCCACGTGTCGCCGCAGCGGCGCGGTCATCGCCAGCAGCACCAACCCCAAGGCGAAATTGCCGAAGGCGACGATCCCGACGGTGGCGAGCGTCGCTTCCGCACCAAGGCCGGCGATCAGCATGGCGCCAAACGAAGGCGCGGCGGCCTGGGCGATCAGGCTCGGCATCGCCAGCCTGCCCATGATCGGCGCGTAATTCGCGGCGCCGAACAAGGCCAGCGGCAGGGTCGCCCGGGCGATCGATTCCAGGCCGATGCCCGCGCCGTAGAGGATGAGCGCGACCGCGACCAGCGGGATGCCGGCCCAGAACAGGCCGAGGCCCAGCGCCATGAAGGTCACCGAAGCGATTTTGGTCCAGATCGGATGGTGGTAGCGGCTGATCAGCATCTCGGTAAAGCGCGCGCCGACCTGGGCTGGACCGATCATCGCCCCCAAGGCCACTGCCGCGCCGAGCGAGATGCCGCGGGACTGGAGCAAGGTCATCAGATGAACGGAGATCAGCGTCGTCAGCGTCGAGCTGACCATGATGGCGACCGCGAGCAGGATGAAGATCGCGCGCAGGCGTTGCGGCTGTTGCGCGGCGGCCGGGCTGACCAGGGCCTTGTCCGCTTCCTCCCAGGACGGCGCATGCCGGTCGCCGATCGCGAGCAGATAGAGCGGCAGCGAGAACAAGAGATGGATCGCGGCATAGGTGCCGCAGGCGCCGCGCCAGCCGAGCTCCGTCACCAGGAAAGCCGAGAGCGGCCAGCTGGCGGTGCTGGCCAGGCCGCCGAAAAGGGTGAGCGTGGTGATGTGGTGGCGCGCGGCGTGGCCGTAGAGCCGGCCCAGGGTCGAGAAGGCCGCGTCATAGAGACCGGCGCCCATGCCGAGGCCGATCAGAATCCAGGCGGCGATGAAGGCCGGCAGGTTCGGCGCGAGCGCCAGGCCAAGCTGACCGGTGCCGATCAGGATCGCACTGGCCGCGAGCACCGGCCTTCCGCCGCGGCGGTGGATCTGCCGGCCGACCA
>JAYSFH010000734.1:0-2201 GCA_041913405.1 Dongia sp.
TAGGTGCCGCGTCCGCCCAGGATCGAGGTGCCGCCCAGGACCACCGCCGCAATTGAGGGCAGCAGGTAGGGGTCGCCCATGCCCTGATACGCCTTGGTCGAATAACCGGCGATGAGTGCGCCGGCGAAAGCGGCCAGCGCACCCGAGATCGCGAAGACCGCCAGCACGACGCGCTGGGTACGGATGCCGGAGAGATAGGCCGCGATCTCGCGGTTGCCGATCGCATAGACGGCACGGCCGAATACCGTCCGGCGCAGCAGGAACACCGTGGCGCCGCCGACGGCGATCCAGACCCAGACCGGGTTCGGGATCCCGAGGATCAGGCGCCCGGTGGCGAGGTCATGCATGCTCTCGGTCGCCATGTCCTGCGGCGCGAAGCCGCCGGTCCGGACCACCATGAAGCCCTGCGCCACCGCGTTGATGCCGAGGGTGAAGATCATCGACGGCACGCGCAGATAGGCGACGCCGATGCCGTTGATGAGGCCGAAGATGAGGCCGCAGAGCACGCCGACCGGAATGGCGAAAGTCGCGCCCCAAGGTCCCCAGCCGACCGCCGCAGTCGACATCATGCCGCCGACCGAGATGATCCAGGGCACCGAGAGATCGATCTGGCCCAAGAGGATGACCAGCATCATCCCCGTCGCGACCATGGCGAGGAAGGAGCCGACCTGCAGCTGCAGCAGCAAGTATTCCGGCGACAGGAAATTCGGGTTCCGGATTGAGCCGAACAGCAGCAGCAGGATGATGCAGCCGAAGGCGGTCAGCACGGCGGGATCAAGCCGGCCAAGCACAGGAAGGCGGGAGAGGGGATTGCTCATGACGGCATCATCCGAAGAGATCGAGCCGGTTGCGGATGCGGAACAGGCGCAGCGAGCCGAGGCAGACCGAGATCAGCAGCACGACGCCGAGAAACAGCGGCTGCCAGAGCGGATCGAGGTCGAAGACGAACAGCAGGTCGCCGATGGTGCGGAAGATGAGGGCGCCGAAGATCGCGCCGACCGCGCTGCCCTTGCCGCCGAACAGGGAGACACCGCCGAGCACCACGGCGGCGATCGAGTTCAAGGTGTAGGTGTTGGCGTTCGCCAGCGAGGCTTCGCCGGTATAGGTGACGAAGGTGATGAACAGGCCGCCGATCGAAGCGAGCAGGCCGCCCAGGGCATAGGCGGTGAACTTGGCGCGCCGGATGTCGAGGCCGGACATATAGGCCGCGGGCTCCGACGAGCCGACGGCATAGACCACGCGCCCCAGCATCGACTTGCGGAACGGAAGCCAGATGACCAACACGACCACCAGCAGCGCCACCGCGCTGGCCGGGATGCCGCCGGGGAACTGATTGGTCAGAAAGTCGGCAAGATCTTCGTTGACGTCGCCGCCGGGCTGCTCGCGCAGCAGCAAAGCGAGGCCATAGAAGGCAGCGCCGGTCGCTATCGTGGTGACGATCGGCTGCAGCCGGCCGTAGATCACGATGGCGCCGTTGAGGGCGCCGCAGGCGAGACCGGCCGCGAGCACGCCGATGACTCCGAACGTGGTCTGGATCGGCGAGCCCAGGACGATATGCGAGGCGAGGCAGTTGGTGAGGATGAAGATGAAGCCGACCGAAAGATCGATGCCGGCGGTCAGGACGACGAAGGTCTGGGCCATGGCGACCAGGGCGAGCAGCACGCCCTTGTTGGCCGCGGTGGTGACGACGTCGGCGCTGAAGCCCGCCGGGTGATTCCCGGTGTAGATCACGAACATCACGATGAAGACGGCGAGGGCCAGCAAGGTGCCGCGCTGCTCGCCGAACCAGTAGCGCCAGTCGCTCGTCTGCGGGGCGGTGAGGGCCTGGTCGGTCATCATTCGGCTCCCGCGCCGGCCATCGCGGTCGTGCCGGCTTCGGCGTGGCTGCTGCCGAGGTTGAGCGCACTCGAGACCAGCGCGCGTTCGGTGATCTCGGCGCCGCTGAGCACGCGGCCGATGGCGCCGTCATAAAGCACCAGCACCCGGTCGCAGCAGCCGACCAGCTCGTCGTAGTCGGTCGAATAGTAGAGGATCGCGGCACCCTGATCCGCCAGCTTACGCAGCAGCTGGTAGATTTCCGCCTTGGTCCCGACGTCGATTCCGCGCGTCGGATCGTTGAGCAGGATCACCTTGGGCCGGGTCATCAGCCACTTGGCGATGACGATCTTCTGCTGGTTGCCGCCGGAAAGCGTGCCGACCGG
>JAYSFH010000735.1:0-2194 GCA_041913405.1 Dongia sp.
GGTCACCATCGGCATCATATGCTTCGGGCTGCTGTTCGAGCGGGCGGGTCTGATTCCGGCTCTGATCGTGCTGGTCACGATCGCTTCGTTGGCCGGTGACGAATTCAAGCTCACGGAGGTGGTCGGCCTCATCGTGGCGCTCGCCGTGCTCTGTACCCTCGTTTTCAAGGTCGGGCTCGGCATGAATATCTACATCCTGCGCGGAGTCTGGTGAGATGGATCTGCTCGACAATCTCGCGCTAGGCTTCAGCGTCGCCTTCACGCTCCAGAACCTGACCTATGCGCTGCTGGGGTGTGTGCTCGGCACGCTGATCGGCGTTCTTCCGGGCATCGGCCCCGTGGCGACCATCGCCATGCTGCTGCCGATCACCTTCCACCTGCCGCCCACGGCCTCGCTGATCATGCTGGCCGGCATCTACTACGGCGCAGCCTATGGCGGCTCGACGACGTCGATCCTGGTAAACCTGCCAGGAGAATCCTCGTCGGTCGTGACCTGTCTGGACGGCTACCAGATGGCGCGCAATGGCCGTGCCGGTGCCGCTCTGTCGATCTCGGCGGTCGGATCGTTCTTCGCCGGCACCGTCGGCACCATCATCATCGTGATGTTCGCCGAACCTCTGACGCGCATGGCGCAGAAGTTCGGCCCGGCCGACTATTGTTCGCTGATGGCCCTCGGTCTTGTGGCCGCCGTCATCCTGGCCAGCGGCTCGGTTATCAAGGCGATCGCGATGGTGTTCCTCGGCCTGTTGTTCGGCCTGGTCGGCACCGACGTCAACACCGGTGCCCAGCGCTTCACCTTCGACCTCCCTGAGCTCAGCGACGGCATCGACTTCGCGCCGATCGCCATGGGCCTGTTCGGCATTGCCGAGATCGTGGTGAATCTGGAGAGACGTCTCACCCGAACCGGCGGCACCATCAAGGTGACCTCGCTCTGGCCGACCGCGGAGGAAGTCAGACGCGCGATCCCCGCCGCGCTGCGCGGCACCATGCTGGGCTCCGCACTCGGCGTGTTGCCGGGTGGTGGACCGACCCTCGGCGCCTTCTCGTCCTATACGCTCGAAAAGAAGATCTCGAAAGATCCGAGCAAGTTCGGCAAGGGTGCGGTCGAGGGTGTTGCGGCACCCGAGGCGGCAAACAACGCCGCCGCCCAGACCTCGTTCATCCCGATGCTGACCCTCGGCATTCCGTCCAACGCCGTCATGGCGCTGATGGTGGGCGCCATGATCATCCAGGGCATCCAGCCGGGCCCCGAGGTCATGACCAAGAAGCCGGATCTCTTCTGGGGCATGATCGCCTCGATGTGGATCGGCAACGCCATGCTGGTCATCATCAACCTGCCGATGATCGGCATCTGGGTGAAGCTGCTGACGGTCCCCTACCGCTTTCTGGCGCCGGCCATCCTGCTCTTCTGCTGCATCGGCGCGTACAGTCTCCAGAACAGTACGTTCCACGTCATGCAGGTCGCGGTCTTCGGCGTGCTCGGCTATATCTTCGTCCGCCTTGGCTGCGAAGGCGCCCCCTTCCTCCTGGGCCTCGTGCTGGGGCCGCAGATGGAAGAATACTTCCGGCGCGCCATGCTGCTCTCGCGCGGCGACCCGATGGTCTTCCTGGAGCGTCCGATCAGCCTGGGTCTGCTCATCACGACGGCGCTTCTGCTGCTCCTGATGGCGCTGCCCAACATCAAGAAAGCCCGCGAGCAGGCCTTCCAGGAGGAGGGCTGACCGTCATCGCGAGAAGACGATACAGGCCGGGCTGCCGACGTTCGTCCGCAGCCTCGTCGGCGCCAGAAGACCGGCGCGACCGACCTTGTAGGCGATGATCGAGTCGCCGCCCTGGTTGGCGACATAGAGGAAGCGCTCCTGCGGATCAAAGGCGAAGAAGCGCGGCACGCTCCCCCTGGTCGGCACCCACTGGCGCGGCGTCAGCGTGCCCTTTGCGGCATCGATCCCGAACACCCCGATACTGTCGTGGCCGCGGTTCGAGACGTAGACGTTGCGTCCGCCGCCATCGACCCAGATCTCCGCGCCGGTGCTGTAGCCCGTGAAGTCCGGCGGCGTCGACGGCACGGTCTGCAGAGGCGTCAGGGCGCCGCTCCTGGTGTCCTGGCGATAGGTCGTGATGGTCGAATCGAGTTCGTTGACCACATAGGCGAAAGGCCTACGCGGATGGAAGTCGATGTGGCGCGGGCCCGCGC
>JAYSFH010000736.1:0-2183 GCA_041913405.1 Dongia sp.
GCTCGAGCACCGCGCGCAGGCCGAGCCTGAGCTTGTTCTCGAGGATCAATCGGATGATGCCAAGAGCGGCACGGCGGAGCGCAAACGGATCCTTGGAACCGGTCGGGCGCTCGTCGATGGTGAAGAAGCCGACCAGGGAGTCGATCTTCTCCGCGAGCGCCACGGCGATCGAGACCGGGGCCTTCGGGCAGAGATCGTTCGGGCCCAAGGGCTTGTAATGATCGGCGATTGCGTCGGCCACGGCGTCGGACAATCCCTCGTTCCGCGCGTAATAACGCCCCATGATGCCCTGGAGTTCCGGGAACTCGCCCACCATCCCGGAGACCAGATCGGCCTTGGCGAGATGCGCCGCCTGATCCGCGAGCCCGGCATCGCCGTTCGGAATTTTCTCCGAAAGCACGGCGGCGAGCGCGCGCATGCGCTTTACCTTGTCGCCGACGGAGCCGAGCTTGGCGTGATAGGTGATGCCGTCGAGCGCGCTGACGCGATCGATCAGGCGGACCTTCTTATCCTGCTCCCAGAAGAACTGGGCGTCGGAGAGCCGCGCCCGCAGAACGCGCTCGTTGCCGGCGACGATCGCCTTGCCGCCGTCATCGGCCTCGGTGTTGGCGACGACGATGAAACGCGGCGCGAGCTTGCCGTCCTGTGACAGGACCGCGAAGTATTTCTGATTGACCCGCATGGTCGTGGTCATGACCTCGGGCGGGAGCGTCATGAACGCGTCATCGATGCGACCCATGAGGGCCACGGGCCACTCGACCAGGCCGGTCACTTCATCCAGCAGCGCGTCATCCGGACGGATGGTGAGGCCCTCTTTCGAAGCGAGCGCTTGGGCCTGCTTCCAGATCTCGGCGCGCCGCTCGGCGGGATCGAGGATAACCTTCGCGGCGCGCAGCTTCGACTGGTAGTCGGCGAAGCTGGAGACGGTGATGCTCGTCGGCGCGAGGAAGCGATGGCCGCGGGTCTCGGCGCCGGTCTCCTGGTCGAAGTTGCCGAGCTTGAACTCGGCCACGATCGGCTTGCCGTCGAAGACGAAGATGATGCTGTGCAGCGGCCGCACCCAGCGGAAGCCATAGCCGGCCCAGCGCATCGACTTCGGCCAGGGCAATTCCTGCAGCACCTCGCCGACCGCGCGCTCGAGCACGGCGCTGGTCGCTCCGCCCTTCTTCTCGATCACGGCGAAGTAGAACTCGCCCTTGCCGGTGTCGCGCTTCTCGCATTGATCCAGCGACGAGAAGCCGGCGGACTTGAGAAATCCGTCGATCGCCTGTTGCGGCGAGCCTACGCGCGGGCCTTTCTTCTCTTCCTTCACGTCGGGCTGCGCGGTCGGCAATCCGTCCACCACCAGGGCCAGACGACGCGGCGTCGCATATGCGTCGGCGCGGGTGAAGCTCAACCCGGCGGCCTTCAGCTTCTCGGTGACCAGGCGCTTCAGGTCTTCCGAAGCGCGCGCCTGCATGCGCGCGGGGATCTCTTCCGAGAAGAGTTCGAGGAGAAGCTCGGCCATTACGCTTCGCCTTGCGTGGCGACGAAGGCTTCGCAGCAGCGCTTGGCCAGCGCGCGGACGCGGCCGATATAGGCCTGGCGCTCGGTCACCGAGATCACGCCGCGGGCGTCGAGCAGGTTGAAGAGATGGCTCGCCTTCAAGGCCTGGTCATAGGCCGGCAGCGGCAGCGCCTTGTTGCGGTCGAGCAAGGCGGCACACTCAGTTTCCGCATCCTTGAAATGCTGGAACAGGAGATCGGTGTTCGCGCATTCGAAATTGTAGGCGGAGTATTGCTGCTCGGCCTGCAGGTAGACGTCGCCGTAGGACATGCCATGGCCGTTGAAGTCGAGGTCATAGACGTTCTCGACGCCCTGGACATACATGATCAGGCGCTCAAGCCCGTAGGTGAGCTCGGTCGAGACCGGATCGCATTCGATGCCGCCGACCTGCTGGAAATAGGTGAACTGCGAGACTTCCATGCCGTCGCACCAGACTTCCCAGCCCAGGCCCCAGGCGCCCAACGTCGGGCTCTCCCAGTCGTCTTCGACGAAGCGGATGTCGTGGCGTGCGGGATCGATGCCGATCTCTTTCAGCGAGCCCAGGTAGAGCTCCTGGCTGTCGGCGGGCGAGGGCTTCAGGATGACCTGGAACTGGTAGTAGTGCTGCAGGCGGTTCGGGTTCTCGCCGTAGCGGCCGT
>JAYSFH010000737.1:0-1930 GCA_041913405.1 Dongia sp.
CGGCCAGCCATTGCATGCGGCCGGTCGATTCCAGCTTCTTCTTCAGCTTCTCGTAGATCACCTGGAGATGCGTCACGTCGTCGAGCGCATAGGCAATCTGCCGGTCGGTGAGCGGCCGCTGCGCCCAGTCGGTGAAGCGGGAGAGCTTGTCGACCCGGGCGTTGGCGAGCTTGCCGCAGAGCGTCTCGTAGCTGGCGGAATCGCCGAAGCCGGCCGCCATCGCCATGACCAGGCTGTCGGCGATCGGGGCGGGGACCTCGCCCATCAGGTGGTAGAAGATTTCCAGGTCCTGCCGCGCGGCATGGAAGACCTTCACCACGCTCCGGTTCTTCAGCAGCTCCAGCAGGGGGCTGAGGTCCAGGCCCTCGGCCAGGCTGTCGATGGCAGCGGCCTCGTGCGGCGAAGCGACCTGGATCAGGCAGAGCTGCGGCCAGAAGGTCTTGTCGCGCAAGAACTCGGTGTCGATGGTGATGTAAGGCTCTTGCGCGAGCCGGCTGCAAAGCGCTGCCAGGCTTGCGGAATCGGCGATCAGGACCCCGCCGTGGGGCTTTTGCTGTACGTTCATGGGCCAAGCTATAACCCCTTTTGGCGGGGGCTGAAAGGCGCCAGGGTGGATACCGGTCCTTGGTCTATCGCATGGGCCGAAACCCTTGACAAAGCGCGGTTTCCCGTCTCTTTTGCGCCCCGATTCCAGCGATTTTCCCCGTTCAGAAGGACCTCAGCCATGCATCCCTACCGCACCCATACCTGCGGCGCCCTTCGCGCCGCCGATTCGGGGTCCGTGGTGCGGGTCTCGGGCTGGGTCCACCGCAAGCGCGACCACGGCAACCTGGTCTTCATCGATCTCCGGGACCACTACGGCCTGATCCAGTGCGTGCTCGACATTTCCAGCCCGCTGTTCAAGGTGGTCGAGCCGACCAAGCTCGAGAGCGTCGTCACCATCACCGGCAAGGTGGTGAAGCGCACGGCCGAGACCATCAACCCGAAGCTTCCGACCGGCGAGATCGAGATCCAGGTCCAGGATTTCCAGCTGCAGTCGGCGGCGGACCAGCTGCCGATCCAGGTCAACAGCGACGAGGATGCCGGCGAGGAATTCCGCTTGCGCTACCGCTTCCTCGATCTCCGCCGCGAGCGGGTCCACAAGAACATCCTGCTGCGCGCCAACGTGATCGCCTCGATCCGCCGCCGCATGGTGGCCGCGGGCTTCACCGAGTTCCAGACCCCGATCCTGACCTCATCCTCGCCGGAAGGGGCGCGCGACTATCTCGTCCCGTCGCGCAACCACCCGGGCAAGTTTTACGCCCTGCCGCAGGCGCCGCAGCAGTTCAAGCAGTTGCTGATGGTCGCCGGCTTCGACCGCTACTTCCAGATCGCGCCCTGCTTCCGCGACGAGGACGGCCGCGCCGACCGCTCGCCCGGCGAGTTCTACCAGCTCGATTTCGAGATGAGCTACGTGACGCAGGAAGACGTCTTCAACACGATCGAGCCGGTGCTGCATGCCGTGTTCGAGGAGTTTGCCGGCGACCGCACCGTCTCGCCGCTGCCGTTCCGTCGCATTCCCTTCGTGGAATCCATGCTGCGCTACGGCTCGGACAAGCCGGACCTGCGCAACCCGATCCTGATCTCGGATGTGAGCGACGTCTTCCGCGGCTCCGGCTTCGGCATCTTCGCGAAAGCGGTCGAGGGCGGCGCGGTGGTGCGTGCGATCCCGGCGCCGGGTGCGGGCGGGAAGCCGCGCTCCTTCTTCGACAAGTTCAACGACTGGGCCAAGGAGAACGGCGCCGCGGGCCTCGGCTACGTGATCTTCGAGGCGGGCGGCGGCAAGGGCCCGATCGCCAAGAATCTCGACGAGGCGCGGATTGCCCAGCTCAAGGAAGCGACCGGCTGCAAGGACGGCGATGCGGTGTTCTTCGCCGCCGACAAGAAGGCG